>JAGODZ010000361.1 GCA_017997975.1 Rhodoferax sp. | reverse complement strand
GCGACTCGCCAAGACATGCGCCAAGCCGCCCATGCACTCATGGCCCGCGATGGCAAGGCAGTGAGTGTGATCAAAGACAGTGGTGGTTTTGTGTCCCAGCGCGTGGTGGCGGGAATTGTGAACATCGGATCGGATATTTGTCAGCAAGGCATCTGCACTCCAGAAGATCTTGAAACCGCAGTCACTCTCGGCCTAGGCTACCCTCGCGGGCCACTCGCGTTAGGTAACGCTTTTGGCCCCACCAACATGCTTGAAATTTTATTCAACATGCAAACCGTTTACGGCGACCCGCGTTATCGGCCCAGCCCCTGGCTGCGTCGGCGTGGCGCGATCGGCCTCAGCCTTTTGCATGGGGAGGACTAGCGTCACATCGGTGGGATGTAAACCGTTCTTTTGCGCGCAGCTGCATCACTGCGCCATTGCAGAATTAGAAAATGCCGGGGCCCCGTTTCAGGCTCAAGTCATGCAGGCGGTTCCCTGCCCAAGTTGTCCTAGATTTAATTTTGTTGGCGATTTGAAAATTCATGGCGACCACGACCGCCCAGACCAAACACTTCACACACCTATTCGATAACACGTCACAAGCCCGATGATTCTGATATCAAAAGGCTCAGCGAAGCCGTCTCAGACGCTCAGGTGACAACCCTGATACGGGATCACCGTCCCGCGCGTGACAATGAACCCGTTTTCAGTCACCGAAAAGACAGGCCATGGACGATCCCATTCTTACCATCGAAGAACGCGAGTCAATCAACGCTGGTCGTTGGTTTTCATCTTTATCACCCTCACTCAGACACGACATACTGCGATGCGCTTACGTGAAACGCTTCAAGGACGGGGAATTGATTGCCGCAAGAGGGGAATCTCCGGAGGAGTGGATTGCCTGCGCACGTGGCGCGGTGCGGGTCAGTTCGACCTCCATTACCGGCAAGCAAATCACGCTGACCTACGTCGAACCGGGCATCTGGTTTGGCGACGTGGCCATCTTCGATGGCGACCGACGAACCCACGATGCCTGCGCTCACGGGGAGACCACCATTCTTTGTGTGGCGCGAGCAGATTTCAAGAAAATTCTGGCGCTGCACGTCGAGTTGTACGAAGCGCTTTTGCGCTTGCATGCACGACGTATTCGTCAACTTTTTGGGCTCGTAGAAGACCTCAATACATTGCCTTTGCGGGCCAGATTGGCCAAACAGTTGCTTCATCTGGTGCGAAGTTATGGCATTCCTTCACTGAGCAATGCCGCCGAACTTCGCATTGGTCTGCAATTGGCTCAAGAGGATCTGGCTCAGTTGCTGGGCGCATCCCGACAACGCGTCAACCAAGAACTCAAAGCCATGGAGCGGGATGAAGTGATCCGAATTGAACCCGGTGGCCTCGTTATTTGCGATCGCGCCGCTTTACTGCGCATCACCGAAGCCGACAACAGCTAAGCCACTATGACCCGGATGGAGAAAAATGAGCGACTTTGACCATTTCACTGGCACACGGGCTGTGCCTGAAAAACAGACATTTGACATCAATGCCCTCTCGGCCTGGCTTGAGCTCAACCTACCCGGCTTTGTAGGTCCACTCTCCGTGGAGTCGTTTAAAGGGGGACAGTCCAACCCCACCTACAAACTGATCACTTCAACCCAATCCTATGTGATGCGCGCCAAGCCTGGCCCCGCCGCTAAGCTGCTGCCCTCAGCGCACGCGATTGAACGTGAATTCGCGGTAATGAGTGGGCTTCAAGGCACCCAAGTGCCTGTGCCGCACATGCTGTGTCTGTGCGAAGACGAGTCCGTCATTGGCCGGGCCTTCTACATCATGGAGTACATGGAAGGTCGCATTTTTTGGGATCAAACTTTACCGGGCATGACCCATGTCGAACGTGGCGCGATTTACGAAGAAATGAATCGGGTGATTGCGGCACTCCACTCGGTTGACTTCTCTGCTTGTGGTTTGGAAAATTACGGCAAATCGGGCAACTATTTCGAGCGGCAAATCGCCCGCTGGAGCAAACAATACCGCGCCTCAACCGATGGCGCTGGGCCGATGAGCCAACCCATTCACGAGATGGAACAACTGATGCAATGGCTCCCGGAGAACATTCCAGCGATGGCGCGCGCCGAAAAAATGGTCAGTATTGTTCACGGGGACTACCGCATGGACAATCTCATGTTTCACCCCACAGAGCCTAGGATCATTGCTGTGTTGGATTGGGAGCTGTCAACTTTAGGGCATCCCCTGGCTGACTTTAGCTACCACTGCATGGCTTGGCACATTCCACCGGGTGCGTTTCGGGGCATTGGAGGCCTGGATGTTCGCAGTTTGGGAATCCCAACCGAAGACGACTACATTCGTCTTTACTGCCAGCGCACCGGGCTTACGACACCAGAACAACTGAAGGCCGACTGGAGTTTTTATATGGCCTACAACCTGTTCCGCATCGCCGCCATTTTGCAAGGCATCGCCAAACGTGTCGAAGCAGGTACCGCAGCCAGTGCTCAAGCTGTCAGTTCGGCAGCAGGTGCCAAACCACTCGCTCAAATGGCGTGGAAATTTGCCCAGCAACCAAGTTCCACCACCTAAGTCACCGCGTATTTTCAATACCGCCTTCTTTACACCGCTTCAACTTCGAAAGAACACCATGGATTTTGACTACTCGCCTAAAACCAAAGAACTTCAAGCCCGTTTGCAGGCATTCATGGATGAGCACGTCTATCCCAATGAAAGTAGCTACCACGCAGAGATTGCAGCCAACACCGCAGCCGGAAAACGTTGGACACCCTTGCAAACCATTGAGAACTTGAAACCTTTAGCGCAGACCGCTGGCTTGTGGAACCTTTTCCTACCTGTGGACAGTGCTGCAGCCTCCGGCTATCACGGTGCAGGTCTCACCAATCAGGAATACGCGCCATTGGCGGAGATCATGGG
>JAGODZ010000360.1 GCA_017997975.1 Rhodoferax sp. | reverse complement strand
CATCTCAAGCGCTATGACGAGGTACCGTGGCACCACCTGCAGACCAGCGAAGATGAGCTTTGGCAGGTTATCCAAAACCACGATGGACCTATCGATGCCGCCGAAGTGGATTTCGGTTTCGCTGATTTCGGGGTCGATGGCTACAAGCGATTTGTGTTCAAGGAGTACCAGGCGCTCAACCGCCTGACTGCGGATGAGCTTGTTGCGTTTACTGAACAGGCAGGCTTTCGCGTGGTGCGGCAAGAGCGCCGCAATGTGCAAGTGGAGATCCCGGAGCTCCTGCTGGCGCGTTACCCGCGCGAGTGGCTGCTCAATAACGAGATTTTCTTGCTGCTGCGCAAGGAGTGAGGACCATGGGTGCGCCACCGTCCAACGAGCATCACAACGCCTTCAATGCGTTGCGCATCGGCGCGGCCTCTGCGGTGATCTTCAGCCACCATTTTCATATCACGGGTACACGGCCGCCTGCATGGCTGCACTCTGACATGGTGGGGGGGGTTGCGGTCATGACGTTCTTCACCATCAGTGGCTATCTGGTAACGTTGAGTTGGTTGAGAGATCCACGTGTGCTGGCTTTTGTGGCCAAGCGCCTGTTACGGCTGTGGCCTGGCATGTTGGTGGCAGTGCTGGCCGATGTGCTAATTTTTGGACCGGTTTTCACCACGCTGTCGTTGCGTGAATTCTGGACGCATGCAGCCACGTTGGAGCACTGGCGCAATCTGTTGCTGGTCGAGGCTTACGTGAACTTGCCCGGGGTTTTTCCGGCCAATCCACTGGCTGGCCTGATGAACGGGCCGCTGTGGACGATTCCCATGGAGTTGATGAGCTACGCTGCCTTGGCCGCAGTCGGCGTGCTGGGGGTGTTGCGCTGGCGTGCACTGGCGTGTGTCGTGGCACTGGGATATCTGGCATTCTTTTTGACCATGCGCAATGCCGATCTGACGGGCACCATGCGTCATTGGTTTGAGTACCCGGCCTATTTCGCTGTTGGGGCCTTGATTGCATTGTTTCGTGATGTTTTCCTGGTCCACGGGCGGACGGTGGTATTGGCGTTGATGCCATTGGCTGCCATGCTTTTTTTTGGTGCGAAGCTGGAGCATTCTGCCGGTCTGCTGCTGCTGCCGCCGTTGTTGATATATCTGGGCACGCGCAAGGCGGAGGTTTTTTCGTGGCTGCATCGCGCGGGCGATCCGTCTTATGGCATCTATGTGCTGGGGTGTCCTATTCAGCAAATGGTGCAGGCGATGTTTCCTCAACTACCTTTTTTGGCCAGTCTGGCGCTGGCTTTGGTCTTGGCGGTGGCGGCCGGCTATGCGTCGTGGCACGCGGTGGAGGCTCCAGCCTTGCGTCTGAAGCACTTGTTGGTCGGTGCGCGCAGAGCCGCCGACGCGGTTGGCCGGGTAAGCGCATCCTGAATCACTGTGCGAGGGGTAGCTTCAAGCAACACAATGCAAACGAGTAGCCGGAATAATCGCTTCAACCTGTTGCGCCTCGTGGCAGCACTGGCGGTCTTTGTGGCCCACGGGGTTTTCTTGTACCGCTTGCATCTGCCCGTGCCGTTTGTTGGGCATAGCCTGGGGTCGTTGGCGGTCTATGTATTCTTTTTTATCAGCGGCTTTGTGATATGCCAGAGTTGGGCGCGACAGCCAGACTGGCGCGCGTTCTGGGTCAAGCGAGTGATGCGCATATTCCCAGGGCTTGTCGTGGCTGTGGCGTTTTCAGTGTGCATTGTGGGTTGGTCTGTGACGACGCTGCCTTCAGTCGACTATTGGAAGGCCTTTGGGACGTGGGTCAATTTTGCCAACAATGCCGTGGGGTTAGCCACCGTGCAGACCCTGCCGGGCGTGTTTGAATCCAATCCTTTTGCGCGAGCAGTGAATGGATCGCTTTGGACGATCCGGTACGAGCTGGCGATGTACTTGGTACTGGCAGCGTTAGCTTGGCATGCGCGTGGGCGCCGTTGGGTCTACCCGGTGGCAGTGTTCGTACTTTCAGTTTTATGGGTGGTTGCGCGTGTAAAGGGTTGGGATGCGAGCATCGAAAGAGCTGGCGGTCCCGTAGCTGACGTTTTCCGCTGGCGGGATTTTTGTGGTTTTGGGGTGCCCTTTTTCATGGGAAGCACATTGGCCGCATATTCTGTGCGTCCACGGGCATGGATGGGCTGGGCGGCCGGGCTGGCGACGGTGTATGCGTACTTCTCGCCGAATGTCTTGGGTGTTCAGGGTGCGGTGTGGGGACTTGTCGTTTTTGGCACGTTCTATGTGGCGCATGCAGGTAACCCTCAGCGGCAGAGCCAGGATCAAGCGCCACTCGACATTTCCTATGGTGTCTACATCTACGCGTTTCCGGTTCAGCAAGCCGTCACGGAGCTATGCCTGCGTCACGGGTGGCCGTTGGCCGCCTGCATGCTGCTGTCGCTCGTATGCATATTGCTGCTTGCAGTACTTTCTTGGTATTGCGTAGAGCGACCTTGTATCCGGGCTGCCCACCGGTACGCAACCGAAAGGCGGCGATTGCGATCTACGCTCGTAGCCAGTTCTTGATCGAGCGCTGCCAGTGTCCCGGAATGCGTCGTGCCAAGCCGCGCAGCAGCGGGTGCGAACGCAAACGCACCACGCTCGACAGCAAGAGTGACTTGGCGCCGCTGGTGACACCCGCTGGAACGCGAATGTGCTCCCTGAGAAAGGGTATGGACAAGGTCACAGTTTGCGCAGCTTCGGGTATGTGTACCAGGTAGTCGTGCAGGTAATGCCAGTCAGTGGGTTCTGTATTGCCTGCTGGTGGAGTGGCCTGTGGCGGTTGGCCCGTAGCAAAGTGCTTCTCGCGCAAGGCGAGAAACAGGTCGACGTATTCCGCCGCCGACATGTCCCAGCGCACCACCCAGCTCCAGGGGCGGCCCGCCAGCCGTTCGGGGAAGGCACCCAGGTCGGGGGCGA
>JAGODZ010000120.1 GCA_017997975.1 Rhodoferax sp. | reverse complement strand
ACGCAGTCGCTCCAGATAATCAAGACAGGCTTGTTCACTATGGAACCAGTCCATGAATTGACTCCACGTTTTGGGGTAATCTTGCCCTGCAATCGGTGGCGGATGGCTTTCACTCATCAGGCCATTTGCCATCCAAGGAGCTAAGTGGGTAGCCCGTTCATGCGTACAGTGTAGAAGGATGGCTTTGCCAAAACCGCCCAACTTTACCGTTTGCCTCATTTTTAAGCACCATCGGCAAAGTCAATGCTGGTGCGGTGTTGCAGGCTTATCCCACTGCTTATCCACAGCCCTACCCACGGATCATAGGGACAAGTGGAGTGCCGTTATGGCATCACGCATTGACCCTGGGAGTGGGCCGAGTTCCGCTCGTGCACGCAGGCGACTGCCGCCCTATACTGACTCTTACGATGCCGCTGACTCCTGCTTGGCTTAAAGCCCTTCTCCCCGCTGGCGCGACCCCGTCCCCACGACAGCGCGCCAAAGACCTCATCGCCGCCATTGACGCCGGTGGAATCCCCTTGAATCCTGCCCGCGTGAATGACATCGGGCGACGGTTGGGGTTAGAGGTGTCTGTCGATGCCCCGATGACTGAGACGATTGAAAGAATTCGCTTGGCACTGAGGCAAAGCAAAAAATAACTTTTTTCAATCGCTCGCGGTAAAAAGCCCACTACCACCATCACGACGATTAGCGACCACGAAAATAAAAGTCATTCGCTCGCCCATCACCGAGGGGTTCTAGCCGCCTGACTGCGCAGGCGGTGTGGCGGTGATGAAAGCCTGCACATCGTCGAGCACGGGTGCAATCCAACGCAGCGGCCAAGCAAAGGCACCGATCAGTGTGGTGTGACTGGCACGGGGATAGAGTTTCAGCGTGACGGGAACCCCAACCGCCCGCAGTTTTTGTGCCAGCTGCACCGTGTTGCGCTGCGGGTTCACCAGTTCGTCGTCAGACGCTGCCACCAGAAAACTGCGCGGTGCGTTGGCCTGCGCGAAGGCAATGGGCTGGGAGTCTGGCGGATAGTTGGGGTGGAAGAAAACAGGTTTCGCGTCTGGGTTGGTGATGGGATAGAAATCGTACGGCCCTGCCAGGCCCATCCAGCCCGCAAGCTCCTTCGGACGGTGGCCTGTGGCGCTAAGCCAACGCGCATCCAGTGCCAGCATGGCCGCGTTGTAGCCGCCCGCGCTGTGGCCCATCACAAACACCTTTTTCGGATTACCGCCCAAGCGCGCCGCTTGATCCAAGCCGTAGGCCAACGCCTGTGCGCTGTCATGCAAAAAATCGGGGTAGCGCACCTCAGGGTGCAGCCGGTAGTCGGCCACCAGCGTCAAGACACCGCGTGCACTCATCGCCTCGCCAACGAACTGGTATTGGCTGCGCTCGCCGCTGTTCCAAGAGCCGCCATAGATAAACATCACCACCGGCCAACCCTCTGCCGGCGGCGTCGCGGTTGGCGTGTAAATGTCGAGCATGTGTCGCGGCTGATCGCCATAAGCCACATTGGCAGTCAGCGTGTAATTGGCGCTGGGTGTCACTGCATTGAGCACGCCTGTGGCAGAGCAGCCGCCCAGTAAAAAGGTCAGCATGGCGGTGAGTAAGGTAAACAGTGAAGAGGCATTGGGAGTCATTAGGGGCTGGGGCAACGGAGTTTTTACACGAGTCGAGGAAGCCGGGGCATTCCGTCGCATTTTCAATTCTGTGGCCCCCATTTTGACCGCAGCATGGGGAGGGCTTTGTTAACGGCGTTGATGGATCATCAAAAATCAACGCATCCCTTACGTAGTCTGCGCAACTAGCTACTGAATCAATAGCATTTAACTTGGATTCATTGGCGTCGGTGCGCTCGGCAATGGGTTTATTTTTGGTGGTTTGGCAGCCTGCTTACGTTCAAAAAAAACGCCGCTCCATTGGGCAGCACACGCCACCGGAATGACGTTCAGGCCCAAGCCTCAGTGCCGGCGCTTCATGTTGAAAACACTCACCGCCCGGGTGAGCGTGCTAGCAGCCTGTCGGGCTTAGGTCGTCGAAAGCGAAAATCGGCCCCAGCGAGGATAGTTTTTGACGATTTCGCAGCCCAATATCTGGATATTGGGTAAGAAAGCGGCGAAAAATAGCCCGCTGCGGTCGATTTGCAGCCGACGATTCCTAAGTCCGACAGGCTGCTAGAGCGAGACTCCAGGCCTTCGCAGGCGCTGGTTTGATGTCGCACCAAAGCGGTGTTTTGCTGGGTCACGTCGTCGAGTACCTGCATGGCATGGCTGATCTGGTCTACCCCTTGGGCCTCCTCGCGGGTGGAGAGGGTGATCTCTTCGAGCCGAACGCTGACTTGCTGCACCGAATCCACAGCCTTGCGAATCGTGGCCGCAGCGCTGGTCACCGTGAGCGACCCCTGCTCCACCTCGTGGCTGGAGTCGCGTATCAGCTCGCGAATTTGGGATGCCGCTTTGGTGCTGCGCTGCGCCAACGCACGCACCTCGGCGGCCACCACGCCAAATCCCCGCCCATGCTCGCCAGCGTGCGATGCCTCCACCGCAGCGTTGAGTGCCAGCAAATTGGTCTCAAAGGCCAGCATCTCAATCACCTCAATGATTTCGGTGATGCGTTGCGAGGACGCTTGGATGCGCTGCATGGACTGCGCCACTTGGTCCACGGCCTCCCCTCCTCGGTCTGCCAAGGCACTGGCTTCGGTGCTCTGGGTAGCCAATTCATGGGCGGTATCGGCCGTTTGTTTCACGGCCCCCGAAATTTGTTCGACGGCGGCTGACGTTTTTTCTACCCCTTCCGCCTGGGAGTTGGTGCGCTCGGCCAATTCCACGCTGCCGGAGTACATCGACTCCGTGGCCTGTTTCATGCCTAGAACCTCGGCCCGCACGTCCGACACAATGGCGCGCATATTGAGGTTCACCAGCCACAAGCGGCGCATCAACGAGCCCAAGGGGCTGGTGGTGTCGTAGGTGATGTTGCCGTCCAGATTGCAACCGGCCAATCGGTCGGCCCGAGCCAAAGGCTCTGTGACGGTGCGGCGAAACCACGTGATGAAGCCGGCTGCGCCAATGCTGCCACTGGCCAGCGCTGACAGGGCTGTCACAGTGGGGCTGGTATTTAGCAGCCACAGAGGCAGCAAAGTCAGACCCAGCACGCTTGCCATGCCCAAGATGGCGCGTTGCAAAAGGGTTAAGCGGTGCAGCTTGCCAAGCCAATCGCGCCAGCCGACGCTGCGCACGTTGCCCGCGTGCAGCTCAAAGGTTTGGCGAGCACTTTTGCGCTGCGCCATGATTTGCGCATACAGCAACTCGGTGGCACGAATCTGGTCCTGCGAAGGCTTCAGGCGCACCGACATGTAAGCCACCGGCTTGCCCGCTTGCATGACTGGTGTGACATTGGCCAGCACCCAATAGTGGTCGCCGTTCTTGCGCCGATTCTTGACCACACAACTCCATGGGCGCCCACGCCCCACCGTGGACCACAGGTCTTTGAAGGCCTCGGAGGGCACGTCGGGGTGGCGCACGATGTCGTGTGGCTGGCCCAAAAGCTCGTCGTAGTCAAAGCCACTGGCGATGACAAAGGCTTCGTTGCAGTGGGTAATGCGCCCGGTGAGGTCGGTAGTGGAGACCAAGGTGTCGCCATCCACCAATTCGTATTCTTATTGTGTAACCGGTAAATTGATTTTCATATGCGCAGTGAAAAGGTAAATTCACGACCTGACCCTACAGAAAAAGCCAGTCTATCAAGGGCCTGTTTTTTCGTCTAAGGGTGTTTATTCCAGTGTCACGCTAATTTACCGGATCTTGTCATGTATCAATGAAAGAATTTCTGCGGGCCAATCCCACGTTCCATGTGGCAAACAAGATGGCAATCGTGCGCTAGTGCTTTCGAATCAATGCCTCGAACGCCGCCACCGGTAGGGGTCGGCCAAACAGATAGCCTTGGAATTGCTGGCAGCCATTGGCAAGCAAGGCATCACATTGGGCCTGGGTCTCCACCCCCTCCGCAATCACCTCCAGGCCCATGCTTTGCCCCAAGCTGATGACGGTGCGCACGATGGCGGAATCATTGGCGTCATGGAGCAAGTTGCGCACAAAAGACTGGTCGATCTTGAGCTGGTCCAGCGGCAAGCGCTTGAGGTAGGCCAGGGACGAATAACCGGTCCCAAAATCATCCAATGAAAAGCACACCCCCAGCGCTTTGAGTCGCATCATCTTCTCAATCACTGCGTCGGCATCGCTCACCATCACGCTTTCAGTCAGTTCCAGCTTCAATAGCTTGGGGTTGGCACCGCTGCGCGCCAGCGCGCCGCCGACCACCTCGACAAAGTCAACCTGTAAGAACTGTTTGGCGCTGACGTTGACCGCCAACTTCAAGTGGCGCGTGGCGGCGTCTGGTGACCACAGCGCCAATTGCTGGCAGGCGGTTTCCAGCACCC
Organism: Rhodoferax sp.; assembly: GCA_017997975.1. GTDB lineage: Bacteria > Pseudomonadota > Gammaproteobacteria > Burkholderiales > Burkholderiaceae_C > Rhodoferax. The sequence continues at coordinate 5,039 of JAGODZ010000120.1, read as the reverse complement.
AGGCGCCAATGGGCAGTATCAGGCCTGACTCTTCGGCCAGGGGGATGAACATGGCCGGGGAAATCAGGCCCTTCTCGGGATGCTGCCATCGGATCAGGGCTTCGGCCCCCAAAGGCATGCCCTTGGCATCGACCTGAACCTGGTAGTACAAACGCAGTTCATAGGGCAGGGCTTTGTGCAACCAAGCAATGAGGGTGTACCGCGCCTCCAGCGCCGCCTGGGTGACGGGGTCGTAAAAACGGATGCAATTGCGCCCATCGTGTTTGGCTTTGTACATGGCCGCTTCGGCATGTTCTATCAGTATTTCTGCGGCCATGTCACTGCCCCGAAACAGGCAAATGCCGATACTCAGTGAGATACGGTGTTCGACCCCTTGAATATTAAAAGGCTCGTTCACGGCCAAGCGTATCCGGTCCGCCACCTGCCGGGCATTGGATGCTGAGGGTGACGATTGCACATCCAAATTCGCCAGCACGATAGCGAATGAATCGCCATCAACCCGCGCCACGATATCGTCGCTGTGCAAATGACGCCGCAGCCGTTCCACCACGTACTTGAGCAGCAGGTCGCCTTGGTCACGCCCGCGTGTGTCGTTAAGCAGTTTGAAGTTATCCACGTCTAGCAACAAAACAGCACCAAAATCTTGCTTGCGCTCGCTACTGATCAGCACCTGCTGCAAACGATCCTGCAGTGCGCGTCGGTTGGGCAGACCGGTGAGCAAGTCGGTAAACGACAGGCCGTGAATTTGCTCCTGAAATTGCTTGTTTTCCGTCACATCAATGAAAGCGATGATGTAGTGGGTGATCGCATCTTTGGCATCGACCACCGCCGTCACGCTCAACCACACCGGGTAGCTGTCGCCGTTTTTACGACGATCCCAGACTTCGCCTTGCGCAAATCGGTAGTCCTTCAAGTGCGCGCGCAGTCCCTCAAAAGTGGACAGCTCGCCTCTGAAGATGGCGGACACTTTGCCGATAGCCTCGTCCTTGGCGTGGCCGGTGATTCGCGTGAACGCATCGTTGACTTTCAGGATGACCGCTTGCGCATTTGTGACCACCATGCCCTCCAGCGATTCAAAGGCGATAGCGGCAATGCGCGACTCTGCCTCGGCCAATCGGCGCTTCGAGATGTCACGCACAAAGGCCACAAAACTGGTGCCTTCAGGCGCGTGAATGGAGGTGATAGCAAGCTCCATGGGAAACTCATGGCCGTCTTGGTGCATCCCATCAACCTCCATGCGGCTGTGCAGCACCCGCGATTCACCACTGCTCAAATAGCGCTCCATGCCTTGCCAATGGGCGTGTCGGTAACGCAATGGGATGATCAAGTCATGCACATACTGGCCGATGGCTTGCTCTGCGGCCCAGCCAAAGCATGCTTCGGCGTGCGGGTTCCAGCCCGTGATGCGCCCTTGCGCGTCAATTTGAATCACCGCGTCCAGGGCGGTATCCAAGACGGAACGCAAGCGGGACTGTCGCAGACTGTCGCTCATGGACTGAAGCGCCCTCAGCAAGTCCGACATTTCATCATTCCCCTTGATCCGGAGGTGCCCACTCAAGTCACCCTTGGCGACGCGCTGGGCCAGCTTTAGCGCTTGGGCAATGGGTTGGGTGATAGAGCGCGTCATCAGGCGGGCTGCAATCAAGCCCAACAGCAACGCCACGGCCGCCAGAGCCAGCATCCACTGCCGACTGATGTTGATACGTTGACGCGTCTCGGCACTGTTCGCCTGTGCTGCACGTTTCTCGTAATCAGAAAAAGCGGCCATCGGGGCTTCCAAGGCCCTGAGGGCAGGCAAAGTTTCACTCTTCACGAGCACAGTAGCGTCTTGCAGCCGCCCTTGCGACGCCAATTCGCTAACACGAGAAAAAGAGGCCGCATAACGGGTACGCAGGTCGTCCAGTGTGGCCAACAAAGCACGCTCTTCAGGGGTGCGACTCAGCACATTGAGTGTCACAAATGCGCGATCAATCACTGACTTGTTGCGATCAATCGAGGCACGGATTTGCTCGCGATGTGCCGGATCTGTGGACAGTATGAATTCCAATGTGGCCAGCGCATTCGCCCGCGTCAGGAGGGCAATGCTGTTGCTGGCATCATGGCCCACCCCATCGCGATCCTCCATTTGGGTGTGGAGTTCATTGAGCTTTGTGAACTGGGAAACGGCGAAAGCACTGGCGAGCAACAAGAGCGCCAGTAACAAAACAAAGCCCAGCGTGAGGCGACGTCCAATGGAAATATCGGTGAAATGCATACGCTACAAGCCTAGACCATCACCGCAACGCCTAGGGAGCGGGTTTACCCAGCAACAGACGCGCCAAAACGCGGTCTGTGCCTGAAATGTGCTGCACCAGCCAATCAGCCAAATACCGCGTCAGCACTTCAACCAGATCAGAATCGCTTTGGCTGGCACGGCTTGCGATGAGTCGCTGGATTTCATCAACAAAACTTCGGTGTTCTTTCAAGTGGTGCTCGGCGTAGGCGGTGCCTTCAGCGACTTGGGCCAGCAGCAGCTCTTCGTCCCCAAAATGAAACAGCGCATAGGTCGTCAAACTTGGCAATATTTCATCGAGCGCCATAGACGACTGCCCCCCTGCGTGGGCCCGCTCCATTTCATTGATCAGGCTCACCAGTTCTTGGTGTTGCATATCAATCTGACGGACTCCAGTGTCCATGGCGGATGTCCAGTGAATCATTTTTTTTGTTACTACTTTCGTCCATAAAACTGTAACACCGTCTCAGGACGGCGATTTCCGCAAGCCACCCCCCACCGGCACTCCTACGCCCCAACCCGCATGGTGTACGGCCTTCCTAAACCCAACTTTTATCCAAGCGGCTCACCCTGTTCCCGCCAAAAACCTGAAAGGCTTGAGCAACCCGCTTGGGCCAAGGCGCTACACCGGCTCGGTGCTGGCGTACCGCGACTGAGGAGAAAGCCTAGCAGCCTGTCGGACTTAGGAATCGTCGGCTGCAAATCGACCGCAGCGGGCTATTTTTCGCCGCTTTCTTACCCAATATCCAGATATTGGGCTGCGAAATCGTCAAAAACTAGTCGGCGCTGGGGCCGATTTTCGCTTTCGACGACCTAAGCCCGACAGGCTGCTAGCCTAAAACGACTCCCAGTCGTCATCCCCACCTGCAGGCGCAGGCTTGGTTTGTGCTTTGGGTGCCGCACCCGCCATTGGAGTGATTGGCTTTGAAGTGGCGGGCTTGCGCGCTGCGCCCGGTGCCCCAATGGCGCGGCGCTCATCGCCCTTGAAAGGCTTGGCACTGCTGGCTGGTGCGCGCACCGCAGTGCGCGGCATGCTGCGAGTTGCATGCCCGCCATTCAGCTTAAAAAATGCGACGGCCTGCACCAACTCGTTGGCCTGGCTCTTGAGGCTACTGGCCGCTGCGGCCATCTCTTCCACTAAGGCCGCATTTTGCTGGGTGGTTTGGTCCATTTGGGTGACCGCTTCACCCACTTGGGAGACACCCAAGGCCTGCTCATTGCTGGCGGCACTGATCTCGCCCATGAGGTCGGTCACGCGTTTGATGCTGCTGACCACCTCGGCCATGGTGACGCCAGCTTGGTCTACCAGTGCCGTGCCGTGCTCGACCCGCTCCACACTGGCGCTGATCAGCATCTTGATTTCTTTGGCAGCATCGGCGCTGCGCCCGGCCAGAGAGCGCACTTCGCTGGCCACCACCGCAAACCCACGGCCCTGCTCGCCTGCACGTGCCGCCTCTACCGCAGCGTTCAAAGCCAAAATATTGGTCTGAAAGGCGATGCCGTCGATCACACTGATGATGTCCGATATCTTGCGGCTGGAGTCGTTGATGCCCTTCATGGTTTCGACCACTTGGCCCACCACGTGACCGCCTTGAACCGCCACTGTAGAAGCGCTTTGGGCCAATTGGTTGGCCTGCTTGGCACTGTCCGCGTTTTGCCGAACCGTGGCGCCCAGTTCTTCCATGCTGGCCGCGGTTTCTTCCAGTGCGCTGGCCTGCTGCTCGGTGCGGGCTGACAAATCGTTATTGCCCTCGGCAATTTCGGCACTGGCGGTGGCTACACCTTCGGAGCCTTGGCGCACCGTGGTAACCACCTGCGCCAAGTTGCCCTGCATCGCGCTCAAGCTGGCCATCAGGCTGGTGATGTCACCGCCCTTAAGTGCGACGGTGCGTGTGAAATCGCCCTGCGATACCGCTTGGGCAATCTCGGCGGCCTCCCCGGGCTCACCACCCAGCTGTTTGAGCAGGCTGCGCGTGATCACCCAGCCAATACCGGCGGCCACCAGCAAGGCCAATGCACCCAAAGCAATTAACAACAGGCGGGCTTGACTAAAGGTGCTGACCGCATTCTTGGCCGTTAAGTCCATAAGCTCGACCTGTTGCCCAGACAGCGCATTGATTGATGCTTTGTAGGCCGCCAACACCGGACGCAATTGGCCGCTGAGGTAATTTTTGGATTCGTCTTGTCGGTCTGAGGTGATGAGAGCCATCAACTCCTCTAGCCCTGAGCCGTATTTGGCACGATGGGCTTTGAGCTCATCTAACATTTTCTTGCCGTCGGGCAGCGTGACCAGACCATCCAACACGTCGAGCTGCTTTCCGCTTTCTTCACGCGCGGCCCCAATGACCTCGACTTGCTTTTTTCGATCTGCCTCGTCTGCGTTCAACATCATGTTGCGCAAGGCAATCGCAATCACATCGGTCTGCGCCAAAATGGCTTGCGTGGCCTGAATCTTGGGAACACGGTCATGCACCACACTGTCCAGTCCATCGTTAATCCGGGTCATGGAGAACAGTCCTAACACCACAATGACCAGCATCAGAAAGCACACCGCGCCGAAACCCAGGGTCAGCCGTGCACGTACGGTCCAGGACGAAATATTCATTTGCTATCTCCAAAAAAATTCTCATATATTTCGTTATAGGACTTACGCATTGACAGCCGCACGAAATTGTGGAGTCAAGTGCTCTTTGCCAGGAATGAAACCAGTGACGAAAGCGGCGACGACCTGGGTAAACAATTCTGTCTTCCATTGGTAGGCGTTGAC
>JAGODZ010000359.1 GCA_017997975.1 Rhodoferax sp. | reverse complement strand
CACAAGCAGTGCTGCAGCAGCATCACGTCGGACAAATCCACCTCGGTGCGGTGGTTGGTGGCGGCGGACACGCGCAGCAGTTTCAGCAGCTTGACCAAGCGGCGGTCTGACAGGGTTTCGCGCCGGTCTTCTTTGAAGGCGTCTTGGTGCGCGACCCAAATGCCGCGAATGGCCTCGCGCACTGTCTGCGGAATGGTCACTTGCTGCGCGGCGGCGTCCACCGCCTGCAGGTCGCGCTCGGTGATTGGCGCGGTGGCTTGGTGGGCCTCGCTGGGGGTGTCAAACAGCCGGTGACGTTGGTCGTCGCGCACCGGGCCGACAAACATGCGCATCAAAAACCGGTCGTACAGCGCGCCGAGTTCTTCCTGGCCGGTCGGCAGCTCGTTGGAGGCGGCGATCAGACTGCGCAGCGGCACGCGCTGGGGCTGGTTGCCGTTGTGGAAGATGCGCTCGTTCAGAATGGTGAGCAGCGCATTCAAGATGGACGAGCTGGCTTTGAAAATTTCGTCCAGAAACGCCACCTGCGCGGTGGGCAGGTAGCCCGCCGTGTTGCGGCGAAAGCGGTCGGCTTTCAGCTCGCTGATGGACAGGGGGCCGAAAATTTCTTCCGGCGTGGAAAACTTGGTCAGCAGGTACTCAAAATAGCGGCTGGCGTCGTGCGGGCCGGTGTCGGCTTGGTGGTGGTTGCCAGGGCTGGGGTGGCTGTTGTCTTGCAAGGCTGCGGCGTGGTCGCCGGTTTGAATGTGTTGGGCCACGCGGCGCGCCACCATGCTCTTGGCCGTGCCCGGCGGCCCGATGAGCACCAGGTTTTCAGCGGCAAATAGGCTCAGCAAGGCGGCTTTGATGGCGGGCTCCCGGTCGATCAGACCGGTGTTCATGTCAGCCAGCAGGGTTTGGATTTTCTGTTTCATCACTTTGTGCGAGAAACCTCAGGCTTCGAGCCGAGGAGGAATAGCATGTCGTGCGATGCACGACCTGAACCCGCTTTGGAAGAGCTATCTTGGTTGAATCAATAGCGCAGCCATTGACTCGCTGCACCCACGTGAAATGCTGACGAATGAACTTTTCATTCGCCTGAATTCAAGTATGCCACGGAGAGATCGTTGAGCCGCATGCGCCCCAGATCGCCATCACCCCCCCCGCAAACCAAAGCGAGTTCAGGGTCTGCCACGCCGTCACAACGATGCCGGGGGCCACACGGCGAAGAAGTCCAAGGCGTTGTCACCTCGCCGCCTCGTCATACAAAGGCCGCCCAAGACTTAACATGCCTTTTCAGCCTCCCGCCCTTATCAGACCTGCGCAAGTAGCTACTGATTCAATAGCAAGCTGCGCCGCGCAGACTACATATTCCGCCGGTACTGCCCGCCCACCTCAAACAAGGCGTTGGTGATTTGGCCCAGGGAACAAACCCGCACGGCGTCCATGAGCACGTCGAACACGTTGCTGTTCTCAATGACCGCTTGCTGAAGCCGTTTCAGCATCGCAGGCGATTCCTTAGCGTGCAGGGCGTGGAAGTCGGCCAGGCGTTGGAGTTGATTTTGCTTCTCTTCGTCGGTAGAGCGGGCCAGCTCCAAGGTGTCGTTGACCGGGTCGCCATGCGGGTTGCGGAAGGTGTTGACGCCGATGATGGGCAGCTCGCCGGTGTGTTTGAGCATCTCGTAATGCATCGATTCGTCTTGGATGCGACCACGCTGGTAGCCGGTTTCCATGGCGCCCAGCACGCCGCCACGCTCGGCAATGCGCTCAAACTCCAGTAGCACGGCCTCTTCCAGCAACTCGGTCAACTCTTCGATGATGAAGGCGCCTTGCGAGGGGTTCTCGTTTTTGGCCAGGCCCCATTCGCGGTTGATGATGAGTTGAATGGCCATGGCGCGGCGCACCGAGTCTTCGGTGGGCGTGGTGATGGCTTCGTCAAACGCGTTGGTGTGCAGGCTGTTGCAGTTGTCGTAAATCGCAATCAGCGCTTGCAGCGTGGTGCGAATGTCGTTGAACTGAATCTCTTGCGCGTGCAGGCTGCGACCACTGGTTTGGATGTGGTATTTGAGTTTTTGGCTGCGCTCATTGGCACCGTATTTCTCTTTCATGGCCACCGCCCAAATGCGCCGGGCGACGCGGCCCATGACGGTGTACTCGGGGTCCATGCCGTTGCTGAAGAAGAAGCTCAGGTTGGGCGCAAAGTCGTCAATGTGCATGCCGCGCGCCAAGTACGCTTCGACAAAGGTGAACCCATTGCTCAGGGTGAACGCCAGTTGGCTGATGGGGTTGGCCCCGGCTTCGGCAATGTGGTAACCGCTGATACTCACGCTGTAGAAGTTGCGCACGCGGTTGTGCACAAAGTACTGGGCAATGTCGCCCATCACCTTCAAAGAAAATTCGGTGCTGAAGATGCAGGTGTTCTGGCCTTGGTCTTCTTTCAGAATGTCGGCTTGCACGGTGCCGCGCACGTTTTCTTGCACCCACTCCCGGATTTTTTCCAATTCGGTGTCGGTCGGGTCGCGGCCGTTGTCTGCCTTGAATTTATCAATATTTTGGTCAATGGCGGTGTTCATGAACATGGCCAAAATCGAGGGCGCGGGGCCATTGATGGTCATGGACACGCTGGTGGTGGGCGAGCACAAGTCAAACCCGCCGTACAGCACTTTCATGTCGTCGAGCGTGGCAATGCTCACGCCGGAGTTGCCGACCTTGCCGTAAATGTCCGGGCGCGGATCGGGGTCGTTGCCATACAGCGTGACCGAATCAAAGGCGGTGGACAAGCGCTTGGCGGCCATGCCTTCGCTGAGCAGCTTGAAGCGCTTGTTGGTGCGAAAGGCGTCGCCTTCGCCGGCAAACATGCGGGTGGGGTCTTCGCCTTCGCGCTTGAAAGCAAAGGTGCCGGCCGTGTAGGGGTAGCTGCCGGGCACGTTGTCCAACATCAGCCATTTCAAAATTTCGCCGTCATCCTCGTAC
>JAGODZ010000358.1 GCA_017997975.1 Rhodoferax sp. | reverse complement strand
GAACAGGGGTTTGCGTCAGTGCGTTCACTCGGGCATAGGCCTGTTGAACCGACGTCACCAAACGCGGGTCGCCCGCCATGTCTCCCCAAAGTGATACGTCCGAGCACAGCGCCACCACGGGGTCCGCGGCTTCACAGATGGCATGACCCACCGCTGGGTCCATGGCCTGGTCTTGGTAGGTGTAGGGAATCAGACCCGCATGCCAACGTTGCAGGTAAGCCAGAAACAGCGCGGGCAACATGGCCACGCTGGCAATCGACTCGCCTCGGGCCAACCGCTCCCGAATCGTGGGAGCAATGAAGCCCGGGATTTTGCTGAATCCATCCATGGCAACCCGCTGGTTGGTGTCTTGAATGGCCGGGTTGCTGAACCGGTCCAACACCACATCGCGGTACTGGGCAAGGTTAATGGGGCAAGGCTTCTCGGGCGTGTCGAGCACGGGCATCACATCGTCCGTGACATAGTTGAAGGCCAGTTGGCGAATCACCGGGTCCAGCGCTCCCTCATGGATGAATTCGTAGCCGACCAGCGTGCCCGCCCAGGCAATGCAGCTGTGGGTGGCGTTGAGGACCCGGATTTTGGCCTCTTCGTAGGGTTGAACGCTCTCCACCATTTCTACGCCCACAGCCTCCCATGCCGGGCGTCCGGCGACAAAGTTGTCTTCTATCACCCATTGAATGAAGCGCTCACCCATTAGCGCGGCGGGGTCGTCCACGCCGGTAGCGGCTTTCACGCGCGCACGCACATCCGGTGTGGGGCGGGGCGTGATGCGATCGACCATGGCGTTGGGGCTGCTGGTGTGGGCCTGCACCCACGTCAACAACTCGGTGTCTCCCGTCAATGCAATGAATTGCAGCAGCCCGCTTCGCGATCGGTCACCGTTGTGGCGCAGGTTGTCGCAATTGAGCAAGGTGACAGGCCCGGCATGGTTGACTTGGCGGGCGCGAAGAATGGCAGTCAGCGCGCCATAAATCGTGGTGCCGGGGTGTCCCGCTTGGGCTGCCTTCAGATCATTTCGCAAGTCCGCAAAGGTCTCAGAGTCGAGCTGGTTGTGCGCGTCGAGGTAGTAGCCGGCTTCGGTGACAGTGAAGGAGATGATCTTGGTATCAGCGTGGGCGCCCTGCGCAATCAATCCAGCAAGGTCAGGCGTGTAGCCAATCACTTGGCTGATGGCGGTGATGCGCTCAAAATGGTGTTCGCCTGCGGGCGAGATGGTCTCCAGCGTGTAAGCCCCACCCTGCGCTTGCAGTGCGGCCAGGGTCTCAAGCATGTCGCCACGCAGGTTGCCACCCGCCAGCGTCCAGCGGTGGTCGCCCGATTGGTGCAGTTCGTGGAGGTAGACCGCCTGGTGGGCGCGGTGGAAAGACCCCAGACCGAGGTGCAGCATGACATTCATAAAAAGGGGCTCAAAGATCAAAGTTGGTAGGCATCATCACCACATCGCGAATCGTCATTCCGCGCGGTCGGGTGAGCATGAAAACGATCACTTCAGCGATTTCACTCGCCTCCAGAAGGCTGCCTGAGGCTTTGGCCTCGGCCAGCTTTTCAGCCGGCCAGTCGGCCAGCAGAGAGGTGATGACGGGACCGGGCGACACCGACCCCACGCGAATACCGTGCTGGAACACCTGGCGGCGCACGGTTTGCACAAAACAATCAATGGCCCACTTGGAAGAGGCGTAGACCGGCTCCCAAGGGGTGGGGAAATGGGCGGCCAGTGAGCTGGTGACGATGACGTCGCCGGTCTTGCGCTCGGTCATGTGCTGCAGCACATCGCGCACGTTTTTCATGACGACGTTGATGTTGAGGTTGAGCATGCGGTCGATGGCATCGTGCTGCGCGTCGACCAGGTCGCCCCCTACATACAGGCCGGCGTTGGCGTGGAAGATGTCGAGTTGGCCAGTGCGTTCCAGCACCTTTGGCAGCAGCGATGCGCATTGTTTGGGGTCCAGCAAATCGAGCACCAGTGGAATAGCGTGCTCACCCAGTTCGGCGCAAGCAGCCGTCAGCGTTTTGTCATCGCGGTCAATCAGAACCACCCGGGCGCCTCCCGTCAGGAGTGCTTCGGCGCTGGCGCGCCCGATGCCTGATGCGGCGCCGGTGACGGCGGCGACTTTGCCTTGGAAATGTTGTGTCATGGTTTTAAGGTGAAATATCTCGACTCAGGCCGCAGCGTTGGCTTTGACCACTTGACCCTGCTTATCAAACCAATGCGCTAGGGCGGTGTTGATGTCCAGTGAGACGGGGCTGCCCAGCTTGAGTCCCGTGCGGTCGCTCTGGCGGGCGACGTACTGCACGCCTTGTTGGGATGTGACGTAAATCAAAGTTTCTGCCCCCAAGGCCTCAATGATGTCCACCGTGCCTTGCGTGGCACCGGTGGTGTCTTGGCGCACGGTAATGCCCTCGGGGCGCAAACCAATCGCACCATCACGCGCAGCCGCCGGGCAGGCCGCTTGAGTGCTGGCGGGCAGCTTGGCGCAAGGAATCACATTCATCTGGGGTGTGCCGATGAACTGCGCTACAAATTGGTTGGCGGGGTGGTCGTACAACTCCAGTGGCGTACCCACTTGTTCGATGAGGCCGTCGCGCAGCACCACCACCCGGTCGGCCAGCGTCATGGCTTCAACCTGGTCGTGGGTCACGTAAATGGTGGTGGCACCCAGATCGCGGTGCAACTTGGCAATCTCGATGCGGGTCTGGCCGCGCAGGGCCGCGTCCAGGTTGGACAGCGGCTCATCGAACAGAAACACCTTGGGTGCGCGCACGATGGCGCGTCCGATCGCCACCCGCTGACGCTGGCCACCAGAGAGCTCTTTGGGCGTGCGTTGCAAGTATTTGGTGAGGTCAAGAATGTCGGCGGCTTTCTTCACCTTTTGGTCGATTTCGGACTTCGGTGCGCCGGCGAGCTTGAGTGCAAAGCTCATGTTCTCTGCCACGCTCATGTGCGGGTACAGCG
>JAGODZ010000119.1 GCA_017997975.1 Rhodoferax sp. | reverse complement strand
CCCATGCTGGCCAGCAGCACGATGACGGCAATTTGCCGCATGTAGGTGGATTTACCGCCCATATTGGGGCCGGTGATGATTTGCATGCGCTGCTTGGGCCCTAAGCGGGTGTCGTTGGCAATGAAGGCGCCGCTGCTCAATTCAGCCAAGCGCGCTTGCACCACCGGGTGGCGACCCTGGGTGATGTCCAAGCAGGGTTCTTTGGTGAATTGCGGCGCGTGCCAGTCCAGCGTCAAGGCGCGTTCGGTCAGGGCGCACAGCGCATCCAGCGTGGCGAGGGCGCGGGCCAGGCGGGTGAGGGCGGGTACAAAGGCCTGCAACTGGTCCAGCACCTGATCAAACAAATACTTTTCGCGGGCCAGCGCACGCTCTTGCGCGCTCAGGGCTTTGTCTTCAAAGGCCTTGAGTTCGGGGGTGATGAAGCGCTCGGCGTTTTTCAGAGTTTGGCGGCGGCGGTAGTCGTCGGGCACCTTGTCCACTTGGCCTTGGGTGACTTCAATGAAAAAACCATGCACTTTGTTGAACTGCACGCGCAGGTTGGCAATGCCGGTGCGGGCTTTTTCGCGGCCCTCTAGGTCGAGCAAAAAGGCGTCGCAATTGGTTTGAATGGCGCGCAGCTCGTCCAAGTCGGCGTCGAACCCGTCAGCAATGACCCCGCCGTCGCGCACCAGCACGGCAGGTTCGAGGTCAATGGCGCTGCGCAATAACTCACCACAACCCGCTGGAGGCAGCAAGTGGTCTGAAATTTGAGCCAAATAGGCCTCTAATCCTTGCAGGACGGGGGTGAGTAGCTCCGTTTTTTGTAGCGTGAGTTGCAGGGCGACCAATTCGCGTGGTCGCACTTGGCGCAGGGCAATGCGGGCGGTGATGCGCTCCACATCGGTGCTGCCTTTGAGGTGCTCGCGCAGCATCGCCCACGGGCCTTTTTGCAGCGCGGCAATCGCATCCAGCCGCTGCTGCGCTTCACGGCGGTCGCGCCGGGGGCTGAGCAGCCAGTTTTTCAACAGGCGGCTGCCCATGCCGGTCATGCAGGTGTCGAGCAATGAAAACAAGGTGGGTTTGTCTTCGCCGCGCAGGGTTTGGGTGAGTTCCAGGTTGCGCCGGGTGGTTTGGGGCAGGTCAATCAACTCGTCGTTGCGCTGCACGCGCACACTGTGCACATGGGTCAACGCCCGGCCTTGGGTGTGTTCGGCGTAGCCCAGCAGGGCGGCAGCGGCGGCGTGGGCTTGGGGCAATTCTTGTGCTTGCCACGGCGCCAAACTAGCCGCTTGCAGTTGGGCCAGCAATTGGCGCTCGCCCAAACCAGCGTCAAACTGCCAGTCAGGGCGCACGGTGATCGACATCGCGCCACTCACCGGCACCTTGCGCAAGCGGGCCTCAAAAGCTGGCGAGGCACCGGCGCTAAAAATCAGCTCGCCGGGCTGGATGCGGGCAATCCACTCGCCAATCTGGTCCGGCGAACACTCTGCCAAATGCACCTCGCCCTGTGTCACGCTCACCCAGGCCAGCCCGCAGGTGTTTCGCGGGCCTTGGTGCACGGCCAGCAGCAAGGACTCGGTCTTGTCGTTCAACAGTTCCAGGTCGGTCAAGGTGCCGGGCGTGACCACACGTACCACCTTGCGCTCCACTGGGCCTTTGCCCGTGACTTCGCCCACCTGCTCGCAAATGGCCACCGACTCGCCCAACTTGATGAGGCGCGCCAGGTACGTCTCAATCGAGTGAAACGGCACCCCCGCCATCACCACCGGCTGCCCGCCCGACTGGCCGCGCTGCGTGAGGGTGATGTTGAGCAGGCGCGCCGCCTTCTCGGCGTCGGCGTAAAACAACTCGTAGAAGTCGCCCATGCGGTAGAGCAGCAAGGTGTCGGGATGCTCGGCTTTGAGGCTCAGGTACTGGGCCATCATGGGGGTGATTGGTTTTTCCGGGGGGGTCATTGTGGGAAGTCTAGCAATATCACATGCGGTGTTTCGCGGCTGTTTTCATGGCCATGAAGGGGCACGCCAAGCGGCGGTTGCTGCACCCGCGTTGGCCGTCGTCGTGTCTTGCTGAGAACCAGAGGGGACACGGTTTCGGTTCTCAGATGGCTTAAATGCGATACAAGAAAATAAAAAATATTCAAATATTTTTATCGTTTCTTGATTTGTCAACCGGGTTTTCCCTTGGGTCTGCCGTGGTGATTCACGGGCTGCTCTCAGAGGTTGAGCTGCAAAGGGTCTTTGCCCTGAAAGCGCTCGTGCAGCATGGGCAGCACGGGGGGGGTGGAGCTGTCGGCCAGACGCATGACGGCGTCTAAGTGACGCTCGGAGGGCGCAAGGAGGCGGCGGTACAGCTCTTGGCACAGTGCGCGCGCTTGCTGGCCGGGCCAGTGCGGCGGAAGCAGGGCATCGGGTAACTCGGGGTCGCGCAGCAATAAACGACGATAGTCGTGAATCAGCAACGTTCGCAGCAAAAACGCCTGTTGATCGCTCATGTTGCTGCTCGCGCCTTGGCGAAGCAGGTCGATCATGGGGTGGTAGCTTTGGGTGAAATCTTCATAGGCGGCGCCGAGTTGTTCCAAGTCCCAGGCGCGCCGGACCATGTCTGCGTCACTGGCGGACAGGCTGAAGCCGGCGTCGGCAGCCAGCATGGGCATCAGGTGTTTGAGCAGGTCGCTCATGCCGTCGGCCATGAGGGTGTCAAAGGCAGTGGTCAGGTCGGTGCTGGGGTGCACAAAGCAGTCATTTCCGATGGCCCCAAACCCCTGCCAGAACAAGGCGCTTCTGAGGTTGTTGCGCTGCTTGGTCGTTAGGTTGCCCATGGTCAGGATCAGGCGCCAGCGCCGGTCCCAAAGCGGCGTGTGGGCGGCATAAATGTGGCGCGAGGCCTCCTCAAAGCGGCTCTGTCCGGCGGGTGTGAGCAGGTAGTCGGCACGTCGCCCCAACGTTTCCGTGCGCAACCAGCCTTCTTTGGCGAGTCGAAAGATCGCGGTTCGCACCAAGCGTTCGTTGATTTGAAAGGGCTCAAGAAGGGTGATCAGGCTGCCCAGCCAAATGCGCCCGCCACGCGGTCGCACGGCGTCGCCAAAGACGGAAATGATCAGGGAGCCGGCTTGGATGCGGTGTTGATCCAGGAGGTGATTGAGAGGGGTCTGAAAGTCGGTAGTCAAGGGCGATTTCGGTTCAAGCGGCTGCAAAGGCCGGAATCTTAGTCTTTTCGCTATCGCAAGGTGTTGCCGTGGCGCTCACTGGGTTGCTTGTTTGACTTGAATTCGCAATCATATAAGCGATACAAAAAAATTAATTTAAATTATGTTTTAGTATCGTAATGATGTTAAGCTTGATTTGCGACAAACATTTTTTTGACCCAAAGCAAACAGGTAGCAACTGAAATTTGGTTTTTTGCCCGTGTTTTTGGATTGCCATCACTCACCCTCGCTCATCAGGAAAGCTCATTCAATGTCTCATCCCTTATTCGATCAACACCGCTCTACCCTTGACCGCGCTCTTGAAGCGATCCACACCCGTGGTTATTGGGCGGCTTACAACGAGATGCCCAGTCCCAAGGTGTACGGCGAGTCGGCGGCGGCGGACGGCAAGCAAGCGTTTGAGGCGCATTTGGCGACGCGCTTTGAGTTGAATCAACCAGGGCAGACCGGATGGCACGGTGGAGAGCAGTCGCCATACGGGGTGCGCTTGGAGGTGCAGTACCCCGTGTGCGACGTGCAGGCCTTGATTGACGCGGGTCAGGCTGCCATGGGCGCATGGCAGGGCGTTGGGTGCGAGGGACGTACCGGGCTTTGCATCGAGATGCTGGAGCGCCTGAATAAGCAGAGTTTTGAGATTGCACACGCGGTGATGATGACCACCGGTCAAGGGTGGATGATGGCTTTCCAAGCCGGTTCGGCCCATGCCCAAGACCGTGGGCTGGAGGCCGTGGCCTACGCCTACCGGGAGCAAAGTTTTGTGCCCAAAGAGACGATTTGGGAAAAGCCCCAAGGCAAAAACCCATCGCTGGTCATGAAAAAGCACTTTGAGGTGGTGGGCCGGGGCGTGGGTGTGGTGGTTGGTTGCGGCACCTTCCCC
Organism: Rhodoferax sp.; assembly: GCA_017997975.1. GTDB lineage: Bacteria > Pseudomonadota > Gammaproteobacteria > Burkholderiales > Burkholderiaceae_C > Rhodoferax. Next base: position 5,439 of record JAGODZ010000119.1, on the reverse strand, counting down.
ACCTGGAATACCTACCCCGGCTTGTTTGCCGCGCTGGCCACTGGCAACGCGGTCATCGTGAAGCCGCATGGCAACGCCATCTTGCCTGCGGCCATCACAGTGCGCACCCTTCGGGCGGTGCTCTCAGAAAACGGCATTGACCCCAATTTGGTCACCTTGTGTGTCACCGCCGAGCGCGCCACCACCCAGCAGTTGGTGACACATGCTGCCGTCAAGTCAGTGGATTTCACGGGCGGCAATGTCTTTGGGCAGTGGTTGATTGAGCACTGCCGTCAAGCGCAGGTGTATGCCGAATTGGCTGGCGTCAACAACATCGTGATTGATTCCACGGACGCCTACAAGGCCATGTTGCGCAATTTGGCGTTCACCTTGTCGCTGTATTCGGGGCAAATGTGCACCACCTCGCAGGTTTTGATGGTGCCCGCAGGCGGCATTGAGACCGACGAGGGGCACAAGTCTTATGACGAGGTGTGTGCCGATTTGGCGCTGGCCATTGAAGCCGCATTGGCCAAACCTGAGGTCGCTTTGGCGGTGTTGGGCGCGGTGCAGTCCGACGACACGTTGGCGCGGGTGCAGCAAGCTGACAGCGGCGCGTTCGGTCGGGTCATTCTGGCGTCCAAAACGCTGGCCAACCCTGAGTTTCCGAACGCCCGTGTGCGTACGCCGGTGCTGCTGGCCTGTGACGAGCGCGATGAACAGCTCTATATGGAAGAGCGTTTTGGCCCCATCACCTTTGTCGTCAAAGTGGCCGACACGGCGGCCGCACTGGCCTTGTCCGAGCGAATCATTGGCACCCATGGCGCGCTGACGGCCGGTATTTACTCCACCCAGGCCGAGGTGGTTGACGCCATGACGGCAGCGACTTGGCGCTCCAAGGTGGCCTTGTCCATCAACCTGACGGGCGGTGTGTTTGTGAACCAGTCGGCCGCGTTTTCGGACTACCACGGCACGGGAGGCAACCCAGCGGCCAACGCGTCTTACTCAGACTCGGCCTTCGTGGCCAACCGCTTTCGCGTTGTGCAGCGCCGCTACCACGTCTGAGGCGAAGCATGACCTATCAGAACATTCGTCTGGAAATAGACGGGGGCATGGCTCGGTTGACGCTGAACCGCCCCGACAAGATGAACAGCTTCAATGCGGCGATGCATGCCGAGCTGCGCCGTGCTTTGCATGACGTTCAGCACGAGGAGTCGATTCGGGTCTTGGTGCTGACCGGTGCCGGGCGCGGCTTCTGCGCGGGGCAGGACTTGTCGGACAGCCAAGTTCAGTGGGTGCCCGGTGAAACACCGCCAGACATGGGAGCGGTGGTGGAGACGCAGTACAAACCGCTGATTCTTGCTCTGCAAAATCTGCGCGTGCCGACGATTGCCGCCGTGAACGGCGTGGCGGCGGGGGCGGGTTCGAGTCTGGCGCTGGCGTGTGATCTGGTGGTGGCGACCCAATCCGCCTCGTTTTTGCAGGCGTTTTCCAAGGTCGGTCTGATTCCGGACAGCGGTGGGACGTGGGTGTTGCCGCAGCGCGTGGGCATGGCACGTGCCATGGGCCTGGCCCTGCTGGCCGATAAATTGTCAGCACAAAAGGCGGCAGATTGGGGGCTGATCTGGGCCGCCGTGCCCGACGACGAATTCGTCGCCACCGTGAACGCCCTGGCGCAGAAACTGTCGGTGATGCCGACCAAGGCGCTGGTGCGCACGCGCCAAGCCATGCACGCGGCCCCCGGCCACACGCTGGAGCAGCAGTTGTCGATGGAGGCTGGCTTCATGCGGGAGTTGGGCTGGAGCGCCGACTTTGCAGAGGGCGTTGCGGCCTTCACCGACAAGCGTGCGCCTCACTTTGTTGGGACATAGCCAGTGACAACGCCACTTCCCCCTCACACCGTGATTGCCGTGGTCGGCGCAGGTGCCATGGGTGCCGGTATTGCCCAGGTGGCGGCTGCGGCCGGCCATCCGGTCAAGCTGCTGGACCAGCGACCCGATGCGGCCGAGCGCGCCGTGGCAGGCATTCGGGCCCAATTCCGCAAAATGGCGGACAAAGGAAAACTCAGCGCTGCGGATGCCGACGCCGCCAGTGCGCGGTTGACGGCCGTGTCCTCGTTGTCAGACCTGGCCGATGCCGGGCTGGTGATTGAGGCCATTGTTGAAAACCTAGACGCCAAGCAAACGCTGTACCGCGACCTGGAAGCGCTTGTCCGCGACGACTGCGTGTTGGCAACCAACACCTCTTCTATTTCTGTGACCGCCATTGGCGCGGCACTCAAGCGACCCCAGCGCTTGGCGGGGCTGCACTTCTTCAACCCCGCCCCCTTGATGGCGCTGGTGGAGGTGGTTTCCGGCTTGGCCACCGACCCCGAGGTGGCACAAACCTTGTTTTTGACGGCTCAGGCGTGGGGGAAGAAGCCAGTTCATGCCAAATCAACGCCAGGCTTCATTGTGAATCGCGTGGCACGGCCTTATTACGCCGAAGCCCTTCGGGTGCTGGGCGAAGGTGGTGCCGACGCCGCCACGGTGGACGCCTGTTGCCGAGAGGCCGGTGGGTTTCGCATGGGGCCGTTTGAGTTGATGGACATGATTGGCCATGACGTGAACTTGGCAGTGACCCGCTCGGTTTGGCAGGCCTTCTTCAACGACCCGCGTTTTCTGCCGTCGCTGATTCAACAAGAACTGGTGGATGCTGGGTTTTTAGGTAAAAAAACTGGGCGTGGTTTCTATGACTACCGGGCCGACGCACCACGGCCCCAGCCCGCCACTGAACCGGTGCACCCGGTCAGCGGTGACATCGTCATACACGGTGACAGCCCCGCCGCCTTGGCACTGGCCGCGCGCTTGCAGGCCCAAGGGCTTGTGATCACGACCTCAGCAGCCCAGGGTGAGCTGGTGGCTGAAGTGGGTGGCGCGCACCTCTTTGTCACAGACGGACGGACCGCCACCCGCCGCGCCGCTGAAACCGGCGTGCCGAACGTGGTCTTGATGGACCTCGCTTTGGATTACCGCCAAACCACCCGACTGGCTGTGAGCGTGGCCGATTCATGCCCTGCGGCCAGTGCAGCCCAGGCTATGGGGGTGTTGCAAAGCGCGGGTATTGCCGTGTCCCGTGTGGGGGATCTCCCCGGCCTCGTTCTCATGCGCACGGTGGCCATGTTGGCCAATGAAGCGGCCGATGCAGTGAACCAAGGGGTGTGTGATGCCGCTTCGGTGGATGTGGCCATGCGTCAGGGCGTCAACTACCCCTGCGGCCCGCTGGCCTGGGCCGACGCCATGGGCTTGCCGACCGTGAACCGGGTGCTGTGCAACCTCGGGCTCACCTATGGCGAAGACCGTTACCGCGTCTCGCCTTTGATTCAACACAAGGTTTTTTCAGGAAAGAATTTTCATGGCTGAACAAGACAACGATCCGCAACGTCTGGCTGAACAGGTGGCGCAAGCCATGGGCTCACGCGACCGTGCCACCCAGGCCTTGGGAATGGAAATTTTGGCTGTGAAGCCGGGCTTTGCCCGCGTCTCTATGGCGGTTCGCGCTGACATGGTGAACGGCCACCATACTTGCCACGGTGGTTTTCTGTTCACGCTGGCCGACAGTGCGTTCGCCTATGCCTGCAATAGCTACAACGCCAACACCGTGGCATCGGCCTGCCACATCGATTTTCTGGCCCCCGCGCAAGAAGGTGATGTGCTGGTGGCCCAGGCCGAAGAGCGCTCACGGTCAGGGCGAACCGGTGTTTATGACGTCACCGTGAGCAACAGCCAAGGCACACCCATCGCCCTGTTTCGCGGTAAGAGCTACCGCATCCAAGGTGAGGTGATCGCCGGACTGCAACAGGCCGCGCACGCCGAACCATTGCCTTCCAACGAATCAAGGAACTCCCATGACCGCTAGACAACCCCTGCCAGGTGAACTGGACCCGATTGAAACCGCCAGCCGCGACGAGATCAGTGCGCTGCAACTGCAGCGCCTGAAGTGGACGCTCAAACACGCGTACGAGAACGTGCCTCACTACAAGAAAACCTTTGACGACAAAGGCGTTCATCCCGATGACCTGAAAACCCTGGCTGATTTGGCCAAGTTCCCGTTCAGCACCAAGATTGACCTGCGTGACAACTACCCCTTTGGTTTGTTTGCCGTGCCCAAAAGCCAGGTGGCGCGGCTCCATGCCTCGTCCGGCACCACGGGCAAGCCGATTGTGGTGGGTTACACGCTGAAGGACATTGACAACTGGGCCAACTTGGTCGCGCGCTCCATTCGTGCCGCCGGGGGGCGCGCAGGCGATACCTGTCACATTGCCTATGGCTATGGCTTGTTCACTGGTGGACTGGGTGCCCATTACGGCGCGGAACGTCTGGGCTGCACCGTGGTGCCCATGTCAGGCGGACAGACGGAGAAACAGGTCCAGCTGATTCAGGACTTCAAGCCTGAGATCATCATGGTCACGCCTTCTTATTCGCTGGTGATTGCGGAAGAGTTTGAACGTCAAGGCATCAAACCGGCCGACATTTCGCTCAAGGTCGGTATCTTTGGGGCCGAACCTTGGGGCCATGGCATGCGCACCGAGATCGAAACCAAGCTCGGTCTGGACGCGATGGATATCTATGGCCTGACCGAGGTCATGGGGCCAGGCGTGGCCTGCGAGTGCATTGAATCCAAAGATGGGCCGGTGATCTGGGAAGACCATTTCTACCCAGAAATCATCAACCCCGAGACTGGCGAGGTGGTGGCCGATGGCGAGGAGGGCGAGCTGGTGTTCACCTCGCTGTCCAAAGAGGCCATGCCGGTGGTGCGTTACCGCACCCGAGATTTAACGCGCTTGCTGGCCCCCACGTCGCGCAGCTTTCGGCGCATGGACCGCATCACGGGCCGCTCTGACGACATGTTGATCGTGCGCGGTGTGAACGTGTTCCCCACCCAGATCGAAGAGCAAATCTTGCGTGACAAGCACTTGTCAGGCAATTACCAAGTGGTGTTGACCCGCGATGGGCACATGGACAACGTGGAAGTGCGTTGTGAACTGCAGCGCGATATTTCGGGCACCTTGTCCCCTGACGAGATATCAGCCATCAGCAAGGGCATGCAGCACCACATCAAAACCATCATTGGTATCTCGACCCGCGTCAACGTGATGCCGTTTGACACGATTCCGCGCACCCAAACGGGCAAAGCCCGCCGGGTGGTGGACGACCGCCCTAAACAGAACTGAGCCCCCGACATGACCGACGCTTTTATTTGTGATGCCGTTCGCACCCCCATTGGCCGCTACGGCGGTGCGCTGGCCGGGGTGCGGGCCGATGACTTGGGTGCCATCCCGCTCAAGGCGCTGATGACGCGCAACCCAACCGTGGACTGGCGCGCGGTGGACGACCTGATTTATGGCTGCGCCAACCAGGCCGGCGAAGACAACCGCAATGTGGCGCGCATGTCCGGCTTGCTGGCGGGTTTGCCCATCGAGGG
>JAGODZ010000118.1 GCA_017997975.1 Rhodoferax sp. | reverse complement strand
GCTGACCAGATGTCGCGCAAAGGATCCCGCTAATGAACACCACCACGTCAAACCCACTGGTCATGCAGGCCAAGGGCATTGTCAAACGCTATGGCCAAGTCACGGCACTGGATGGCACCGACTTTGAACTGCGGGCGGGTGAAATTTTGGCCGTCATTGGTGACAACGGCGCCGGAAAATCATCGCTCATCAAGGCCTTGTCAGGTGCCACCGTGCCTGATGAAGGTGAGTTGCTGTTGGATGGCAAAACCGTTCACTTCAAATCCCCCATTGACGCCCGGCGCGCCGGTATCGAAACCGTGTACCAAGACCTGGCCGTGGCCCCCGCCATGAGCATTGCCGAGAACCTGTTTTTAGGGCGAGAAATCATCAAATCAGGCCCCATAGGCCAGTTGCTGCAATTGATTGACAAAAAGGAAATGCTCAAACAGGCCGTGGCCCGCATGCAAGAGCTGAAGGTCGGCATCCGTTCCATGACCCAGCCGGTGGAGACGCTCTCTGGCGGGCAGCGCCAATGCGTGGCGGTGGCCCGCGCCGCCGCATTTGCACGCCATGTTGTCATCATGGACGAGCCGACCGCCGCCCTCGGCGTGAAAGAAGGCAATATGGTGCTGGAGTTGATTCGCCGGGTGCGCGACAAAGGCCTGCCGGTGATTTTGATCAGCCACAACATGCCCCACGTGTTCGAAATTGCCGACCGGATTCACATTCAACGCCTGGGCAAACGCGCCGCCGTCGTGAACCCCAAAACAGTTAGCATGAGCGACGTGGTAGCGGTCATGACAGGTGCCAAACACGTCAACGAACTTCCCTCCAACGCACACGCCTGACCCCCATGCTCAAAGGTATCAACCCCCTTCTGTCTCCCGAACTGCTCAAGATCATGATGGAGATGGGCCATGACGAGGCACTCGTCTTGGCAGACGCCAACTTCACGGCCATGTCCATCGCCTCGGGCAAACCCGTCATTCGCCTGCCAGGCAGCACCATGTTGGATACCGTGCGCGCGGTGCACGCCTTGTTCCCGCTGGTGGCAGATGCCAAGCACCCCGTGGCTTACATGCAAGTCAGTGACACCGCCGAGGGCTATCGCTCTGAATTGCAGCGCGAGGTGTTGGCCACGCTGACCCCCGATTTCGCCGCGGGCCAGACCGCCGAAGCAGTGGAGCGGTTTGCGTTTTACGACCGTGCCCGGGCCGCTTACGCCATCGTTTTGACCGGTGAACGTCAACCCTTTGGCAACTTTATTTTGAGAAAAGGAGTCATTTGCGACAATCTGCGTCCATGACATCTGACGCCCCGCTTCCCGAACCCTCCTCGCCCGAATTGCTGCGCCCCCGTGGCTCCAACCATGTGGGCATGCGCCAGTTCAACGAACGTGTGGTGCTGCAGGCCATTCGGCTCAATGGCAGTTTGCCCAAAGCCGATTTGGCCCGCCTCACCGGCTTGACTGCGCAAACCATTGGGCTGATCACCACCCGGCTGGTAGAAGATGAGTTGGTGGTTAAGCATGACAAAGTGCGCGGCCGCATTGGACAGCCCTCGGTGCCTCTGGCGCTGAACCCGGACGGTGCGTTTTCCATGGGCATCAAAATTGGCAGGCGCAGCACCGAGTGGTTACTGGTTGATTTCACCGGTGCGGTCTGCCAGCGACACACCCTGCATTACGACTTTCCCGTTGCCCACACCCTGCTGCCCGCGATTGGCACGCACTTGGACGCTCTGCACAAGGCCCTGGGCCCACTGAGCGACCGGCTGGTGGGGATTGGGGTGGCGGCACCCTTCCAACTGGGCGGCTGGCACAAGATGCTGGGCCTCTCTGACGCGGATTCCAGTGAATGGAACCAAATTGACCTCGGCGCGCGCATCCAAGCCATGACCGACGTGCCTGTGAGCTTCGTCAGAGACACTTCGGCTGCGTGCATGGCTGAGTTGGTGGCAGGGCGAGGTCGAGATTTAAAAAGTTTTCTCTACCTGTTCGTAGACACCTTTGTGGGTGGCGGGCTGGTCATCAATTCCCACTTGCACGTGGGCAGCCATGGCAACGCGGGCGCCGTCGCATCCTTGCCCACCACCTTGCCCCAAGGCAGCGTCCCTCCGCCACAACTGGTGCACTACGCGTCCTTGTGGGAATTAGAACAACGGTTCATGGCCCATGACTTGGACCCCAGCGCCGCCTACGACGAGCGGGCCCTGTCGGAGCCTTTCAACGAAGAGACTCAAGCGTGGTTGCATGAAGCTGCGCCCGCGCTGGCCCACTGCGTGATCACGGGCACTGCGTTTCTGGACATCAAGGCGGTGGTTATTGATGGCTCGTTTTGCCGCGCGTTGCTGCGCCAGTTGATTGACGCCACCACCGAGGCGCTGACCGCCTACAACTGGGAAGGGCTGTGGCCCATCACCCTGGTGGCCGGAAACGTGGGGCCGGATGCAGGCGCGTTGGGCGGGGCACTGCTGCCACTGCACGCCAACTTTGCCCCTGATCAGGATTTGTTCTTAAAGGTCGAGCCCTGAACCTGACGGCTCAATCAAACTTGGGCGGTTGGGCGCCGGGCCTTCCAAGCGCCAAACATCACAATCAAGCCCGGCACCAAAATCATCCCCCAAATGATCTTGTCCAAATTGACCTTGACCCACGGAATGCTGCCTAAAAAGTAACCGGCGGTGCAAATACCCACCACCCAGATCACGCCACCCACGATGTTGTAAGCCGTGAATTTGAGACGACTCATGGCCGCCACACCCGCCACAAACGGCGCAAACGTCCGCAAAAACGGCATGAAGCGGGCCAAGATGATGGTGATGCCGCCATAGCGCTCGTAAAACTCGTGCGCTCGGTTAAATGCCGCCTTGTTGAAAAAGCGCGAGTTCTCCCACTGGAACACCTTGGGGCCCAAGTAACGCCCAATGGTGTAGTTGCATTGGTCGCCCAAAATAGCCGCAACGACCAGCAACCCAACTGCCAAAGGGTAGCTCATCAACCCAGCGCCACACAACGCCCCCACCACAAACAAGAGCGAATCGCCGGGCAAAAACGGCATGACAACCAGCCCGGTTTCCACAAAAATAATGAGGAACAGCAGGGCATACACCCACATGCCGTAGTTCTGAACAAACACCTCCAAGTGCTTGTCCACATGCAAAATAAAGTCGATCAAAAAAGTAATGATTTCCATGGGGGGGGATTATCACGCCCCGCCTGGCCGGCCTTCGAGCCCGCAGAGATCGACACAAGACGGTATCGACGGCCTACCCGATGCCGCAGTCTCCCTAAAATAGCGCCGTGAACGCCGCCCTTTCCCCCTCCCCCCGCCGCCCTATTCTTGAACTGCCTGACGAGCTCATCAGCCAAATTGCCGCTGGCGAGGTGGTGGAGCGCCCCGCCTCGGTGGTGCGCGAGTTGGTGGACAACGCGCTGGACGCCGGCGCCACGCAGGTCACTGTGCGCCTGCTGGCCGGTGGCGTGCGGCTGATTTCCGTCGAAGATGACGGCGCGGGCATCGTGCGTGAAGAACTGCCCATTGCGCTCAAACGCCACGCCACCAGCAAGATTCGCAACTTGCTGGAGCTGGAGTCGGTGGGCACCATGGGGTTTCGGGGCGAAGCGCTGGCCGCTATCAACTCCATAGCTGACTGCGCAATCCTGTCAAGGGCTGCAGGCCAAAACAGTGCTTATTTATTAGAAGGCCAAACCGGCGAAATTCGCCCCGTGGCCCGCAGCACCGGCACCACGGTGGAGGTGAAAGAGCTGTTTTACAGCACCCCGGCGCGGCGCAAGTTTCTCAAAACCGACGCCACCGAGTTGTCGCACTGCATGGAGGCCGTGCGCCGCCACGCCTTGGCGCGCCCCGATGTGGGCTTTGCCATTTGGCACGAAGGCAAGCTGGTCGAGCAATGGCGTCGCTGCCCTGAAGCGACCGATGCCACGCTGCCTTCAGGCCACGCCAAAGCCCCGCTGGGCCAGCGCCTGTACGACGTGCTGGGCATGGACTTTATCGACCAATCGGTGTTGGTGGACTACCGCACCAGCCGCAGTCGCCCGGAATCGACGACTCAAGTGCGGGTGTGGGGCCGCGCTGGTATTCCCGACGCCGCCCGCTCCCGCGCTGACCAGCAGTTTTGCTATGTGAACGGGCGCTTTGTGCGGGACAAAGTGCTCACCCACGCCGCCCGCAGCGCCTATGAAGATGTGCTGCACGGCCACCGCCAGCCGGTCTATGCGCTGTACATCGAGATTGACCCCACCCGCGTGGACGTGAACGTTCACCCCACCAAAATCGAAGTGCGTTTTCGCGACAGCCGTGAGGTGCACCAAGCCGTGCGCCACGCCGTGGAAGACGCCCTGGCCGCCCCCCGTGCCGGACTGACCGCAGCGGCAACGGAACCGCTGGGCACTGAGGGTGCGCCCGGCACGCCCGGCACGCCCGCAAGCGTCAGCCAAGAGGTTTATGCATCCAATCGGGCTCTAACCCCCATGTACTCTGCGCAACCCGCTATCAATTTTGATAAGCAAGGGGGCCACAAAGTCAGCGACCTGAGTGCCTTGTGGCAACCGACTGCGACTGCTTCAACGACCCACCCGGCACCGAGCGAGGCCGGCACACCCCGCCCTGCCGATGCGCCGTTGCCCGACCAAGCCTGGCCCTTGGGGCGCGCCATGGCGCAGCTGCAAGGCGTGTACATCTTGGCGGAAAACGCGCAGGGCCTGATCATTGTGGACATGCACGCCGCCCATGAGCGCATCGTGTACGAGCGCTTAAAAAACCAACTCAATGAGCGAGACCCCAACAGCAACGCCCTGCCCGGCCTGCTGGGCCAACCCCTGCTGATCCCCGCCACCTTCGCCGCCACGCCCGTGGAAGTGGCCACTGCCGAGGCGCACGCCGACACTTTGAGCACGCTGGGCCTGGAGATCACCCCGTTCTCCGCCAAAACCTTAGCAGTGCGCGCCGTGCCCAGCACGCTGGCCAAAGGTGACCCGGTCGAACTGGCCCGCAGTGTGCTGGCCGAGCTGAGTCAGCACGACGCCAGCACCGTCATTCAACGCGCCCAAAACGAGCTGCTTGCCACCATGGCCTGCCACGGCGCCGTGCGCGCCAACCGCAAATTAACCATCGACGAGATGAACGGCCTGCTGCGCCAAATGGAGTCCACCGAGCGCTCCGACCAATGCAACCACGGCCGCCCCACCTGGCGCCAAATCACCCTGAAAGACCTGGACGCGCTGTTTTTGCGGGGGCGCTAAGCCTTAACGCGTGCTCGCCATGAGCCGCATCCAGTGAAAGTGTCCATGCCCAAACAGCGTGTGCTCATGCTTGTGGAGATGATCCAGCGCGAAAGTACCCGAAGCACCGATGAACGGAGCGAAAGCAAACACTGAGTCGGTTCTCCCCGCGCCAAAATCACGCTGTGCCAGCAGTTAAAAGCGCAAGAAGGCCGCCTTTGAGGGCGGGTGAGGAACGAATAGTCATGAGAGTCTGATTGTCGGGTGACCTCGGCGATCAGGGAAGCGACTTTTCCGCGTCAGTCCCGCCGCCAAGTCGCCAGCCGGTTGGGCGAGGTCGCGTAACAGAGAAATCGAAGGCAGTTTGGCCAAGTTGTGGTGGTCACGCTGGGAATGGCTACAAGACATGGCAAAGACGGGATCGCGCTTGGAAAGATAACTTGGGATGCAGAAGGTACGGATTGTCAAGGCGCAGAAAAAGCTTGAGCGAGACCGTTTGACAACCGAGGCTATCGACCACAAGTGGGTCATCGCTGGAATCCGCCGAACGGCTCTTGATGATCGGTCACAGGTGCGCTAGGGTTGCGCAGTTCACACCTGCAATAGATCTCCAAGGGTCGTAACAACAAGGGCAAAGCGGTCATTCAAACCAGCTGGGATTGAGCGACGGCGAAGTCGTCCGCTTGGAATGTGATTGCTAAGTGGAATCCTGATTTTTCAAGCGCTAGGGCGATTCAGGGAAATGAGGAATTTCTTGACTCAAGCAAGCCCACGGCTGTGAGTGTGAAGTCCAGATGTCCAGCATGGGTTTGAACCAAGAATGATCGTCCAAGCTTGGAAACCGGATGGACATGTATTCCGGAACTGCTTCACCGCGTGTGAAAAGTGGAGTTCCACAATCAGCGCAAAAGCTACGAGTTGTGGCACCGCCGGTGCGACCTCGAACGACATGCGTTTTGGGCGTGCCGGTAATTTCCGTGGCCGAAACTGTGACAACTATGCCTGACGCGAACGGGGCACCGCTCGAACGCTGGCAGTCTTGACAGTGACAGTTGAGCATTGCAACAGGCTCTTGCCTGCACTCGTAGCGAATAGCTCCGCACGCGCAACCGCCAGTAAAAGGTATCGTCATGTTGATGTTTTCTCCTCACTACCAAAGGTGATGCTCAGAGTCAAACCTACTCTATGCGTTGTCCTCTGCCCCATCTGCGGGGCATAAAAGGCAGCAAAACTTGAAGCCATTATTGACTCGTCACTCATAGCGTGCCAATTTCAGCTCAATTGACAGAGCCATGAAAAACCGCATCGATTGTTCACCCATTCTAGCAGCCTGTCGGACTTAGGAATCGTCGGCTGCAAATCGACCGCAGCGGGCTATTTTTCGCCGCTTTCTTACCCAATATCCAGATATTGGGCTGCGAAATCGTCAAAAACTATCCTCGCTGGGGCCGATTTTCGCTTTTGACGACCTAAGCCCGACAGGCTGCTAGGGGTGTATGACTGGTCTCAGGCGAATCTGCAAAGGGCCGCACCGGGTCGATTCTCAAAATTCAGTTCGACGACTTTGAGGGCAGCCATCGCCGCATTCAAGTCAGAAACGCTAGCGCGACGAGTGCCTACTTCGGGCCTCAAGTGGCAGCTCTGGTCAAGAAGAGTTTGGGTGTAATGTGATCGATGATCAACACCCAGTCACCCAATACAGAACCATGCCGTAGTCGCTGATTGACCGCACTCCAAGGAGATGGTTATGAGCGCTGTTACCCGCTTCAATGTAACGATGGACGCATCGGACAAGGAGGTGGTCTCGCGTGCGGCTGCCCTCATGGGGACCACGATGGCAGCCTTTGTGCGTACAGCGGCCAAGGAGAAGGCGCGTGAGCTTTTAGACCGTGAATCACGCTTCACGATGACCGCACGGGATTTTGAAGCGTTTACCCAGGCACTCAATGGTGCTTTCCAGCCCAATTCAGCGCTGCAACAAGCCATCGGTGCCGCGCGCAAAACCAAACGTGTTTGAGGAACAGCTTCTCGACACCATCAATCGCGTTCGTCAAGCGTTCATACTGGTTCGGTAGAGGCGATGGCACCGCATCAAACCACCGCGCGGCGTCGTGTCACCCACACCGCCGCACCCAGCAAAGCCATCACGCCCGTTAACGTCGCAATCACGGCGCTGGGGTCGGACTTGGCGGAAAACAGCCCCACTGCCAATCCAGCAGCCGGTTGAGAGAGGTTGTTGAGCATGATGACCACGCCGGTGGTTTTGCCGTAATCGCCAGGTGGGATGATGGTTTGGCGCAGGCTGCGCACATAGACACTGAACATCTTGTCAAATCCAATCACGGTCACAAAACCCAGCGCGTACTGCCAAGGACTTGTGCCAAACGCCATGATCAGCCCACCCACCAAGACACAGCCAAAAGACCAACTCCCCATCAGGTTCACGCTGAAATTCAGGCGGGCAATGGCCAGCAAGATAACCACGGTGGCAATGGCACCACCGGTTTGCAATAAGGCGTAGACGTGCTCGGTTTGTCGAAACACACCCGTCACCATGGCCGCTGACGACGCCATGGTCACACCCAGCACCAAGTTCACGCCTGCCGTGACCACCGTGAGCCGAAACAAGCCCGGCAAGTGCCACCAGTGGCTTACACCCGTGCGGTAAGGTTGCCACCAGGCGCCTGCTGGGGTGTTCGGTACCGGCCAGCTCACCGGGCAATACCGGCTCCACAACGCCAACGCACCGTCTGCAGCCAGGAACAACATAGCGGTGGCAAACACCACGCCCTGCCAAGGCCACCACACCAGCAGCAGCGCCGCCAGCAAAGGGCCCAGCACCATGCCGAGCTGGTCTGCCATTTGGGTCTTGGCCAGCACGGTCACAAAACGCCCTTCGCGAAACACATGGGGCAACATGGTCTCGCGGGCCATCATGCCCTGCGTGGTCAGCACACCACATACGGCGGACAGCGCCACCAGCCAGCCAATGCCACCCCACACCATGAACCCCGCCACCCCCACGGCGCACACCAGCGCGCGGACCACCTGGCTCACCCGAAGCAAGCGCAACGTGGGCAACCGGTCACACAAGGCACCGCAGACCGGGTACGCCATGAATCGGGGCAAGGTTTCGACAAAGAAGGCAATGCCCGACCAAGCTGCACTTTGCGTGGTTTGAAACACCACCAAAGGCACCAAAAACAACAGCACCTGATCGGCCAGCCGAGATAAGAAAAGCGAGGCGTAAAAGCCAAAGGGGGCGAGCCGATGCCCACCCAGCAGAGAGAAATCCATCTAGAAACTATACCCACCCCGCCATGCCAAGGTGCGGCGGCAGCGCTACCATCGGGGCTCGCCGCTTTTGACCCACCCTTGGCCAACCCAGCGCGTTTTGAACGTGATTTTCTCTGCCCTGTTGACCCCGCCCATGCCGCTTCGCCTTGTTTCCTCCCCCGCCAAACGCACCCGCATCTTTCAAGAAACCCACGCGCTGTGGCTATTGGCTTGGCCTATTTTGGTCGGCCAGCTGGCCAATGTGGGCATGTCAGTGATTGATGTGGCCATGGCGGGCCATGCCTCTGCTGAGGATTTAGCGGGCGTGTCGCTGGGAGTGTCGATTTGGAACATGGTCATCATCACGCTGATGGGCGTCATGATGTCGATCAGCCCGGTGGTGTCGCATCACGTCGGAGCCAAGGCGTTTGACCGGGTGCCCGAAGTGGTGCGCCAGGGCTTGTGGAAAGCATTGGGGGTGGGCCTGATTGCCATGGTGTTCGCCAACGTCGCGACGCTGGTGTTCGACCATTTAAGCCTAGAGCCCAAAGTGCGTGACTTGGCCAAAAATTTTGTGCACATCACCAGTTTCGCGTTGCCCGCCTTCGCCTGCTACCGCATTCTGTATGGTTACAGCGCCAGCTTGAACCAAACCAAACCGCTCATGATCACCGCGCTGGCTGCGCTGGTGTTGAACGGCGTGGTGAACTGGTTGCTGATTTTCGGCAACTGGGGCTTTCCCAAACTGGGCGGTCTGGGTTGTGCTTGGGCCACGCTGCTGTGTGTGTGGTTCAACCTGTTCGTCTTGCTGTGGTGGATGCGCCGTGCCCCCGCCTACCGCAGCACGTGGCCGTTCACCCACTACCAGCGCCCCGACTGGGCTCAAATCAGGAACCTGCTCAAACTGGGCTTGCCGATTGGTGTGTCTTATTTTGCAGAAACCAGCGCGTTCAGCTTGATCGCTTTGCTGGTCGCCCGCTTTGGCAGCACCCAAATTGCGG
>JAGODZ010000357.1 GCA_017997975.1 Rhodoferax sp. | reverse complement strand
CGCAGTTCTCGATTTTGGACACCGACGACATTGCCAACATTTTGAAAGACGCCGGGGGCACGGTGGACTTGGCCACAGCGCGGGCTTGGCAATGGGTGATCAGCGGCTGGAAGGGCCAGGGGCTGACGGCCGCGCAAGCGGCGCTGCAAGCCGCCAACGACAACGAGCGCATCATTGCGCGGATGATGGCGCAGTACGAAGAGCGCCTGAGCGCCTACCAAAGCGTGGACTTTGACGACCTGATCACGCTGCCGCTCAAACTGCTACAAAATCATGAGCAGGTGCGCCAGAAGTGGCAAGGGCTGATGGGCCATGTGCTGGTGGATGAGTACCAAGACACCAACGCCACGCAGTACGAGGTGTTGAAGCTGCTGGTGGGCGGCAAGCCAGCGGATTTGGCGTGTTTCACGGCGGTGGGCGACGACGACCAGTCGATTTACGGCTGGCGCGGCGCGACGCTGGACAATTTGCGCCGCTTGCCGGTGGATTTTCCGGCGCTCAAGGTGATCAAGCTGGAGCAAAACTACCGCTCCACCTCGGCCATTTTGCGGGCCGCCAACAACGTGATTGGCCCCAACCCCAAGCTGTTTCCCAAAACGCTGTTCAGCGAACTCGGCGAAGGCGAGCCGGTGCGGGTGATTGACGCGGACAGCGAAGAGCACGAGGCCGAGCGCACCGTGGCGCGGATTTTGAGCCTGCGCGCCAGCGGCATTCCGCACCCGGGGCCGCAGTTTCAGGAGTACCGCCACTTCGCCATCCTGTACCGGGCCAACCACCAAGCCAAGACGTTTGAGAAGGCGCTGCGCAAGGCGCAGGTGCCGTACAAGGTGTCGGGCGGCACCAGTTTTTTTGACAAGGCCGAGATCAAAGACTTGTGCAGCTGGTTTCGGCTGTGGATCAACAACAACGATGACCCGGCGTTTTTACGGGCGGTGACCACGCCCAAGCGCGGCATTGGCCACCAAACGCTGGCGCAGTTGGGCGAGTTTTCTAAGCAGTACAAGCTCAGCATGTTCGAGTCGCTGTTCTCGGCGTCATTGGGCAGCCTCATCAACCCCAAGGCGGTGGGCAGCTTGCACGAGTTTGGGCGCTATGTGAATGACTTGGAGTTCCGCGCCAAGCGCACCTTGGGGGCTGAAAGTGCGCTGGCTTTTCTGCTGGAGTGGCTGAAAGAGATTGGTTATGAGAAGTACCTGTACGACGGCGAGGACAACGAGAAGGTGGCCCATGCGCGCTGGAGCAATGTGCTGGATTTTTGCGACTGGATGTCAGGCCGCTGTGGCGGGCAGATGGATGACACGGCGGGCGTGAGCACCCGCCAAGAGGTCAAGTCGCTGCTGGAGGTGGCGCAAACCGTGTCGCTGCTGTCCACCATCAGCGAGCGCGAACAAGACCGGGACGTGGTGACCCTGTCCACCCTGCACGCGGCCAAAGGGTTGGAGTGGCCACATGTGATGCTGGTGGGCGTGACCGAAGGCATGTTGCCGTTCAAGCTGCGCGACAACGCCGAGGCCGGTGCGGCCTCACTGGGGGGCTCGCAGCGCGCCCACGAGCAGGCCACCGAGACCACCGCCGCCCACATTCAGGAAGAGCGGCGCTTGATGTACGTGGGCATCACGCGCGCGCAACGCAGCTTGGCGGTGAGTTGGACGCGCAAGCGCAAAAAAGGCCGCGAGATGGTGGCCACCCAACCGAGCCGCTTCATTGCCGAGATGGCGTTAGACCAGAACACCGTCAAAGAAGACCCGCGCGCCAAACTGCGGGCGCTGCGCGCCGAGTTTGCGCAAAAGGCCAAAGACACGGCGGCGGCGCAAGCCCGCAAACCCTGACACAACCCCTGAAATAGGCCGCGATGAAGCACTTGATTGCACTGTTTTTGATAGCACTCTGCGCAGTATCCACGGGGGCTATAGGCCAAAATGATGTAAAAATATCACCCGCCAGCTGCCCCGCCCCCGCCGACCTCCGTGCGGTGCATTTGTATGGGGTATGGCACGCCGAATGGGAAGGTCAAACGCCCAGGGCCAGCGTTCAATTTGTGCGCCACCCTGAGAGCCCCGACAGCGTACGCGGCGTGCTCACCCGCGCGGGGGTGGCAGTGCAAGTCGCGGGTGACATCGACCATGGCGAGTTTTCGCTCGAAGAATCAATGGATGGTCAGCACATCTCCGCCACTTGGCAGGGAATGGTGGTGCCGACCTCATGCGGCAAGGAAATCAGAGGATCATGGAACAACGCACTCGACAACACCCGCAGCGCATTCGTTTTGCGCAAAGCACCCGGCTGGCAATAAGCCTGAGCGCGGCCTTTGGGGCGGCTTTAGGTGGCACCACAGCGCAAGCTCAAACGGTGCCCAAACCGCCTGACTCGGCGTTAGAGCGTTGCATGGCTTTAACGGGAGACCCCAGCGCTCGCCTGAGTTGTTTTGACCAGTGGGCATCAGCTCAGCAGCCTGCTGTTGCGCCAGCGTTAGCGAGCGCACCTGCACCTCAACCGCCTCCTGTGGCGGCGGTCAAGACCGCCCCGGCCCCCGTGGTGGTGACGATGCAAGCCCCCGCCGCCCATGATTGCCGCAACCCTCGGTTTTCCGATCTGTCGCGCTTTTGGGAGTTGGAGCCGGGCACCGACTGCGGCACCTTTGGCATTCGGGGCTACAAGCCGATTTCCCTGTCTTGGATTGGCTCGGACAGCGTCAACACCCTGCCCAGCTCGCCGGCGCTGAACCACACGGCGGCAGAGCCGGTGGCCTACAGCACCAACGAGGCGCGCATTCAGTTGTCGGTGCGCACAAAGATTGCGCAAGGCCTGTTGACCCATCTGGAGACGGCGCGGCGCGATTCATTGTGGTTTGGCTACACGCAGCAATCGAACTGGCAGCTGTTCAATGGCGATATTTCTCGCCCCTTTCGCACCACCGACCACTCGCCTGAAATCACCTACATCTACCCCTTGGATGCCGCGCTGCCCGG
>JAGODZ010000356.1 GCA_017997975.1 Rhodoferax sp. | reverse complement strand
CAAACCCTGCGCGTGCCTCATCGGCAGTGCGGCCAGTTTTGAGCATGACATTGTTAATGCTGTCGTTCAGCAATTCAGTGTCGGTATAGCCTGGGCACACCGCGTTCACGGTGATTCCTTTTTTGGCAACTTCCAAGGCCAGCGCCCGGGTGAGGCCAATGACGCCATGTTTGGCGGCGCAATACGCACTCACATAAGCGTAGCCCGCGAGCCCGGCAGTACTGGCAACATTCACGATGCGTCCCCAGCCCGCTTGCAGCATGTCGGGCAACGCGTCTTGGCTGCACAAAAAGGTGCCGGTCAAGTTGACCGCCAACATCTGTTGCCAAAGGGCGGCATCGGTTTTCAACAAGGGCGCACTGGCCGCTTGGCCGGCGTTGTTAATCAAGATGTGGACGGGTCCAAAGTGCTGGCGCGCGCTGGCAAAGGCGACTGACACCTGAGCGGCGTCGGCCACATCGGCTACGACGGCGTGCAGTTGGTCGGGGTAATGGGCCACGATGGTCTCCAGCACGCTTCGACGTCGCCCCAGCACGGTGACTTTGACCCCTGCGGCCACCAGTTGGTGCACCACGGCGGCGCCAATGCCACTGCCACCGCCCGTGACCAGCGCGTGACGACCGGCCAGTGATTGATCAGAAGGGCTTGACATCACGCCTCTGTTGCCCGAACGGGCGAGGCAGCGCCCATCGTGGCTTGTGCTTTCTCCCTTAAAAAGATCGACTCCATCTGCGCCTTACCTGCGACATAGGGCTTGGGCCAAGCGATAGGGGTGTAGCCAATTTTGGCGGCTTCGGTCAAAGTCCACGCGGCATTGGCCAAGTGGGGTCGTCCCACGGCGCACAAGTCAGCACGGCCCGCGGCAATGATGCTGTTCACGTGATCCGCCTCACTGATGGCGCCCACAGCGATGGTGGGAATCCCCGCCTCCTGGCGAATACGGTCCGCAAACGGGGTTTGAAACATACGCCCATAAACGGGCTTTTCTTGTTTGCTGACCTGACCCGATGAGCAGTCAATCAGATCAGCCCCTGCCGCTTTGAAAGCGCGGGCAATATCCACCGCGTCTGCCGGGGTGATGCCGCCATCGACCCAGTCGTGCGCTGAAATTCGAACCGACATGGGCCGCTCTATAGGCCAGACGGCGCGCACCGCTGCGAATACTTCCAGCGGGTAACGCAAACGGTTTTCCAGCGATCCTCCAAATTCGTCGGTGCGGTGGTTGGTCAGTGGTGAGATGAAACTTGATAACAAGTAGCCGTGTGCGCAGTGCAGTTCCAGCCAGTCCACGCCAATCTCGGCCGCGGCTTGTGCGCTGGCGACAAACTGCGCGGTGACCTCGGTCATTTCGGCGCGGCTCATTTCATGGGCGGTTTGACTCACACCTGCGATGTATTGCTGGGGCGAGGCCGACATGATCGGCCAGTTGCCTGACGGCAAGGGTTTGTCAATGCCGTCCCAAGCCAGCCGTGTGGACGCTTTGGCGCCTGCATGACCAATTTGCATGGCAAATTTGGCGTCGCTGTGGGCATGCACCCAATCGACGATGCGTTTCCATGCCAGCGTGTGCTCTGGTGCGTAAAGCCCAGGGCAACCGGGGGTAATGCGCCCCTCAGCGCTGACGCAGGTCATCTCAGCGAACACCAAGGCTGCGCCCCCCATCGCGCGAGCACCGAGATGGACGAGGTGATAGTCACCCGCCACCCCGTCCACTGCGGAGTATTGCGCCATAGGCGACACCACAATGCGGTTTTTGAGCGTCAAGCCGCGCACTGTGTAAGGCGTGAACATGGGCGGTGGCGCGGCTTGGTCATTGGCCAGTGAAACACCGGCGCGTTCAGCAAACCAGCGCTCAAACCCGCCCAACCACTTGGCATCGCGCAGACGCAGGTTTTCATGGCTGATGCGCTGGCTGCGCGTCAGCATGGAGTACATGAACTGTGGTGCGTCCAGCTGGTCGCAGTAGCGCATGCCGCACACCTCAAACCATTCCATCGCGTTCCACGCCGCGTTTTGCAGGCGCAGCACATCCACGTGGCGCAAGGCTTGGTAGCGCGTCAGCACTTCCGGGATGTGGTCGGCGGTGTCACCCCGTTCGGTGAATTGACGTGCCAGCTCAATCGCGTCTTCAATGGCGAGTTTGGTGCCTGAGCCAATGGCGAAATGCGCGGTGTGCACCGCGTCGCCCATCAACACAACATGGCTGTTGCCGTTAAAGAACGACCATTGCGCGCACTTCACGCTCTGAAAATTCAGCCACGCCGAGCCACGCAGGTGGCGGGCGTTGGTCATCAAAGTGGCACCCTGAAGATTGTCGCCAAACACCTTCTCGCAAAAGGCAATCGACTGGTCTTGGTCAGCTTGATCTAGTCCGTGGGCCAGCCAAGTTGCTTCTGTGCACTCCACAATAAACGTGGTGGTGTTTTCGTCAAATTTGTACACGTGGGCCTGAAACCAGCCGTGCTCTGTTTTTTCAAAAAGAAAGGTGAACGCGTCGTACAGCTTGTGGGTTCCCAGCCAAATGAAACGGTTGGGACGCACCGTGATTTCGGGTTTGAACACCTCGGCGTGTTTGCTGCGAATACGCGAATTGATGCCGTCACTGGCAATGATCAAATCGGCATCTGGGTAATCTGCGTCAGAGTCCGCGTCAGTTTCAAACACCAGTTTGACGCCCAGTGCTTCACAACGGGTTTGCAGAATATTGAGTAGTTTTTTGCGGCCAATGCCCACAAAACCGTGACCCCCCGAACGAATCGTCTCGCCCTTGAAGATCAGCTCAATGTCATCCCAGTGGTTAAAGGCTTGGCGTATCTCAGCCGCAGTGACCGGGTCTTGCCCCTGCATGTTGTCCATCGTGGCGTCCGAGAACACCACACCCCAACAAAAGGTGTCATAGGGCTTGTTCCGCTCCACCACCGTGATGTCGTGGGAGGAATTGTTTTGCTTCATCAGAAGCGCGAAATACAGGCCTGAGGGGCCGCCGCCAATACACACAATC
>JAGODZ010000355.1 GCA_017997975.1 Rhodoferax sp. | reverse complement strand
ACCCGGTTCTCTCGGCGGCAGCACCGTTCAAATCCGGCGGACGCCAAGGCTGGTCTTATTACACCGACATCCCGGCCGGCCCGCTGGCCATCAAAAACGTGGCCGACCTCTACATTTACCCCAACACGGTGAAGGCCATGCTGATCACCGGGGCGGATGTGAAAGAGTGGCTGGAGATGTCTGCGGGTCAGTTCAACCGCATTGACCCCCAGGGCGCGCCAGAACAGCAACTCATCAACCCCGCCTACCCGTCTTACAACTTCGACACCCTCGACGGCGTGAGCTATGCGCTGGACGTCACGGAACCAGCCAAGTACACCGAACGAGGTGTGCTGGCCGCACCCACCGCCAACCGGGTTAAGCACCTGATGTTTCAAGGCAAACCCATTGACCCGACCGCCCAGTTTGTGGTGGCCACCAACAACTACCGCGCGTTTGGCGGTGGCAACTTTCCGGGCATCACGGCGGCCAAAGTCATTTTCGATGCGCCGGAAGAAAACCGCGAAGTGCTGATTCAGTACCTGACCGGGTTTGCCGCCTCCACCGGGCAGACCGCTTTGAACCCCTCAGCGGACAACAACTGGCGCATACAGCCCGTGCCCGGCGTCAAGCTCCGGTTTTTGTCCGCCAGCGAAGCCACCCAATACGTGGGCCAGCACCCCGGCATTCACTGGGTCAAAGACAACGGCGATGGATCGGCGCTGTTTGAGTTGACAAAGTAACGCCCTGAACGAGTGCGCCTTGCCCCGCTGGACAGGCTCACTTCGTCTTGGCCCAGCGAGCCAAAAGACGGGCCCCAAACAAGTTCACCAACAAGCCGACCATGAGCAAAGCGCCGCCGGCCAAATGCACCGGCTGCAGCGCTTCGTCAAACACCACCCAGCCGGTGGTCAGCCCCACCACCGGCACCAACAAGCTGAATGGCGCCACCCGGTTGGCGGGGTAGCGTGACATCAACAGCGTCCACAGCCCGTAACCCAACAAAGTGGCGGCCCAAGCCAGGTAAGCCACCGCAGCCAAAGAATGCCAGCTGAAGCCCAACAACGCTTGGCTGATGGCGTGCGGCCCCTCAACGAAGTAAGACATCACCAAAAACGGCACCGGCGGCACCAAACTGGCCCACACCACAAAGGCCAACTGGTTCATGGGCGCGTAACGCCCCACCGCCCGGGTCACGATGTTGCCGCAGGCCCACATCACCGCAGCGGCCATGGTCAAGAAGAAGCCGCCCAGCGACATGCTCACCCCATGCGCACTGCCAATCAGCGCCAAGCCCAAGGCCGCCAGTACCAAGCCTGCCAACTGGTTCACACGCCAAGGCTCCTTGAGCCAAAGGGCCGCCAACACCAGGGTGAAAAACGCCTGCGACTGCAACACCAAGGAGGCCAATCCGGTCGGCATCCCCACATGAATGGCGGTGAACAAAAATGCAAATTGCCCAAAAGAAATCGTCAAGCCATAGGCCAAATAGAGGCGAATGGGCACCTTGGGTGGCCGAAGAAACAGCAACGCGGGGAACGCCGCCAACATGAAACGCAGCGCCCCCAACAACAGCGGCGGTACGTCGGCCACACCGGTTTTGATGACGGCAAAGTTCACCCCCCACACGGCAATCACCAGCAGCGCCAAACCCACGTCGCGCGGGCGCATAGCATCGCCCGTCGTCATAAACCGGCCCCTGAACGATCCACACCCAAGCGCGGCACCCACTGGATGCTCACGCGGGGACTGGCCTTCTGAGCAAGGCATTCCATCGGCGTGGTGATTGATGCCGTTATAGGGCTCTGGCCCTTGCTGCACTTGCGCCATGCGCTATCAATTTTAAAATCCCACGGGTGTCTGTTCGGGCAGGTCATGGTTATCTTTTTTTTGGCGTTGTTGAAATTGCGGGCCATGGACTGGTGGTGTTTTATGCCGAATCTTCCTTGAGCCACTTCCACCAAGCCAGCGCCAAGGCGAGGTCGTTTCTTTGAAACTGGCGCAGATTCGGCAGTGACACCTTCACCCTTCGGGACGGGTGTTTAAGCGCTTCTGCCATGGGCTTCCTTTGCGATGTGGACTAACTTGACGGCATGAGTGCCTGCAGGGCGCGTGCTCGTTGGCGCGCGCCCCAACTGGCCACCGCCATGCCCAGCAGCGCCAACGCGACCACGGGCACGGTCAGCCCGGCCACACCCCAAGCCGCCAACAGCGCCGCAAACAGCGGCGGTCCCAACGTGGCCCCCAAATTGCCCATTTGCGCCACCGCCCCGTTGGCGCGCGACTGCAGCAGTGATTCATGGCTGAGGTAAGGAATGAGGGAGAAAGCCGCGCCACCGGAAAGCCCGGCCAAGTACATCAGCAGCAAGGCGGCGGGGGCCTTGTCCCAGCCGATGGCCGAGCAGACCCACAGGCCCAGCCCCGCCAAGCCCACCCCGGCAAACGCCAAGCGCACCAGCCAGAGCGGCGTGACCCACGCCTGCGCCAGCCAGCCCGCAGAAAACGTGCCGGCAATGCCCGTCAAAGGCAACACCACGGCCAGCCAAGGCGTGTTGGCCCCGGCTTGCAATGGCAAAAAGGTCAGCAAAGCCACCGCCATGCCGGTGTAGCAAAAAAAGCAAAGGCCCGGCAGCGCGGTTTCCCAGCGGGTGTAGATGTGCAAATGATGGCGCGGCACCGCTTGCCAGCGCGGCCAAGCGCGCACGCCAAACGCGTCCGTGTCCGCAGGCACCGCCGCCGCCACCCACCCCACCATCACCGCCATGGCCAGCGCGTGCAGCCCCAGCAAGCCGTTTAACCCCAATCCCAACAACACGCTGGGCCCGAAAGCACCGGTGAGGGCAAAGGCCACGCCCACAAAAGTGCTCCACAGCCCCATGGCCACTGAACGCTGGCGGGGGGCGCACTGGGCGGCAATCAGCGTGGGCGCCGTCACCACCACCGCCAAATGAGACACCCCTTCCAGCAAGCGCGTCACCCACAGCCAAAACGGCGGCAGCATGAACGACTGCAGCGCCGCCAGCACCGCGCCCAGTGCC
>JAGODZ010000354.1 GCA_017997975.1 Rhodoferax sp. | reverse complement strand
GCGTCTAGGAGCAGGTTGATGTCGGTGGGGAAGTGAACGTTGGTTTCAAGACAGAAGGAATCGCAGCGCCCACGCAGCGCTGGTGCGTCTTTTTTTTACCTTTGGCGTTGGTCATCAACGCGTGGCCACTCTTGACCACCCACTGGTTGATCTCATCGAGCAACTCAGGGGTCAACAGGCTGACGTTGTCTTTGAGGGTTTGGTGGTGGTAGAAGACATCTTCAAAAGCACCGTGGCCGAGCATCTCCCGGATCGTGTTGTGGTGGTTGACCAGCTCATGCAGGCGGTCGTAGTCGATGTTGAGGTCCAGGCGGATGACCCCGCACACCAGAATGCTCCACAGGGTCATGCCGGGGCGGCCATTGGTTTTATCGACGCTCGGGGAGATGCGTTGGTTGAGCAAGTCAAAGACTGCAGCGCGCAGGTCCGTCTGCATGTAGAGGTGCTGCAGACCACGCAGGAGTTTGGGGATGTCGTCGCGGGATTTGGGATCGAAGGTGATCTTGGAGACATCGACTTCGCCGATGGTCATTTGCTGGCTTTGTACGACGCGCATGGGGGGTGTTTCCTGGCTCGATAAATCACATCTTTTGACTCCCTCATTATCGTTTGAGAGTGGTCATGGATGAGCGAAAAAGCAGAAATGTCGCTGTTCTTTTTGCACCAGAAACAAGCCGAAATTCAAAACGAAGATTTGCCTAAAAAGGCCGTCTTTGGGAGTTTGGGCACGTGAAAACGCAGGAAACGAAGAAATTGGGGAAATCTTCGTCAAGGAAAATGACCATCTGTCATTGGGGAACAGAGGTTTTCGGTCAGGCACTAAATATGTTCCCGAAATCAACTTCGGGAACATCACAAACCAAGCCACCCCCGAGGTGGTTTTTTAACGCCTGTAAGGGGGATTTATGCCAAGTTTTGACACGACGGTGGGTGAAGGTAATGCGCCGGTTACGGTCTTTTACGACTGCGACTGTGACGGCGTTATCGAGATTGATGAGGTTTGGCACGTAGGCCAACGCATCACTGCAACGCTGACGCAGGCCACGGTAGATCAGATCGAAACCGAGGCCATGGGTGACTACAAAAAGCACTGCGAAGAGCGGCGCGACGATTGCGCAATTTCGCGCTATGAATCACAACAGGAGGCGGCATGAAACACGCTTACACGATAACTGTCCGTCGCGGCGAGGTCATTGAAGAGTTCACAGTGTTTTCAAAGAGCGCGGCACGGCAAGAGCTTGCGCTGCGAAAGCGGCTCAATCCGGGCTGTGTTGTCACTCTGGGGGGGTGAAATGAAGCGCTATCTAATCAAAGTCGCAGGCCAAAGCTACACCGGCCTATTCGACAGCTCTTGCTCTGCCGTGATGGACGCAATGGAGCGATTCCCCGGCGCGGCAATCAGCGCAAGGGCGGCACCATGACAGTCATACGGCTTTACAACTTCTACCGGCGCGGTGGTGCTGGCGTCATCCGATCAATCAAACGCGCATTCAAAAGCGCGTACCGGGGGTTTTGATGGCCTGCCCGTCAAAAGATTTTTGCGCCAATAGCCCTGAAATCTGCTTGTGCAACACCCCGCCCAACGCCCCACCTAAACCAGCATGGCTCGCAAGCGACGAGCCTGACCCCCCGCCGTTGACGGCCGCTGAAGCTCTGGCCCTTGCCACGGTGTATCTCGCAAGCGCCATCGCCTTGATCGCGGGCCTCTATGTGATTTATCAACTTTTTAACCACGACTGAAGACCATGAACCAACTCGCCACACAACCCAAGCCCGCCAGCTTTGACCTCAGCCCCCAAACCTTTGACCAAGCGCTGACGTTTGCTGGCTACCTAGCCGACAGCGACATGGTGCCAAAAGACTTTAAAGGCAAACCCGGAAACTGCCTTATTGCGATGCAGTGGGGCATGGAAATCGGACTCAAGCCCTTGCAAGCCATGCAGAACATTGCAGTGATCAACGGCAGGCCCAGCCTCTGGGGCGACGCCTTGATCGCCCTGGCCCGCTCCAGCAGCGTGTGCGAATACATCCTCGAAGAGGACAACGGCGACACCGCCACCTGCACCGTCAAGCGCCGTGGCGAGCCTCAACAGTCGCGCACATTTAGCATGGCTGATGCCAAGTTGGCCGGGCTACTGGGCAAAGCTGGCCCATGGACGCAGTACCCCAAGCGCATGCGCCAAATGCGCGCCCGCGCCTTTGCCATTCGCGACGTGTTCCCCGATGTGCTCAAGGGCCTGGCTGTGGCCGAAGAATCGCAAGACGGAGCCGTGACTGAGAAGCACATGGGCGACGCCGTGCAAGTGGAGCACAGCACGCCAAAAGCCCCAGATATTTACCCCAATGACCTGTTCGCCAAAAACTACCCTGCTTGGGAGAAGCTGATCACCAGCGGCAAAAAAACTGCCACCCAGATCATTGCCATGGTGCAAAGCAAGCACCCCTTAAGCGATGCCCAGCGGAATCAAATCAACGACGTGCCATTCCCCGTTGATGGACCAGAGCAACCCATCGCCCCCAAGCAAAAGACCGTCGAGCAAGTCATGCAAATGCTGGGCGACGCCGAAACCCATCCAGGTCAACGTGTCGGTGGCCAGCACATGCAGCCAGTGCAGTGTCTTGGCCACCCGCAGCCCGGTCTCATCGGCATGCAGTATGGCTGTGTTGACTGCGGCTTGTCCAATGGCATCTACCGCAGGCTTCAAGATGCCCGCACTTGTGGTGGTGGCCTTGAGCACGGTGGCTTGGCTGACGGGCAGGCCAAAGAAGTCTTTCATGAGTGCCGCCGTGCGCTGGACTGAGACGGCATGGTTCTGATTGAAGTGCACCATGGCCGCCTGCGCACGTGGGCCGTATTGCAATGCCGCGTTGACACCAGCCGGAAACTCTGCCGTGTGCACATGCCCGCAGCGACAGGTGGCTTGCATGGCGTGATGCTCGGTCACCTCAAATTGCAGTACCGGCAAATCAAAGACCTGACGGGTCTCCACCACATGGGCCAGGGGCAATGCCTGCTGG
>JAGODZ010000117.1 GCA_017997975.1 Rhodoferax sp. | reverse complement strand
ACCGCAGCGGGCTATTTTTCGCCGCTTTCTTACCCAATATCCAGATATTGGGCTGCGAAATCGTCAAAAACTATCCTCGCTGGGGCCGATTTTCGCTTTCGACGACCTAAGCCCGACAGGCTGCTAGGCACGCGGATGGTGCTGGGCATGCAACACCTTTAACCGTTCACGGGCGACATGGGTGTAAATGGTGGTGGTTGAAATATCAACATGCCCCATGAGCATCTGCACGGCGCGCAAATCGGCCCCGTGGTTCAGCAAGTGGGTGGCGAAGGCGTGGCGCAGGGTGTGCGGCGACAAGGGGGCCGTGATACCCGCCTGGAGCGCGTATTTTTTAACAATCACCCAGAACATCACCCGACTCATGGCGCTGCCGGCTTTCTGCCCGCGCAGCGTCACAAACAGGTCTTCGGTTTGCTTGCCCTCCAGCAGCTGCGGGCGGTCGGACGCGAGGTAGCGGCCCAGCCAGCGGCTGGCCTCCTCGCCAAACGGCACCAAACGTTCTTTGTTGGCTTTGCCCAGCACCCGCAGCACGTTGTCGTTCAGGCTCACATGGAACACACTCAAGTCCACCAACTCACTCACGCGCAGGCCGGAGGCGTACATCAGTTCCAACATCGTGCGGTCACGCGCGCCCAACGGCGTGCTGACGTCGGGCGCGGCAAGCAAGGCCTCCACCTGCGCCTCGGTCAGTGTTTGGGGCACCCGCAAAGCCTGGCGGGCGGCCTGCAATTTGAGTGTCGGATCGGCGGTGATGACCCCCTCACGCAAGGCCCAACGAAAGTAACGCTTAAAAACCGTCAGACGCCGGTTGGCGGTGGTGGCTTTGGTGGTGCTGACCTGCGCTGAGAAATAGTCGTTCAGGTCCGACTCTGTCACGTCAATCAAGCCCCGCGAGCGGCCCGTCAACCAAAGGGCAAAAAGCCGCAGGTCACGTCGGTAAGCCAGCAAGGTGTTTTTTGACAGACCCTCCTCCAGCCACAAGGCGTCGGTAAAGCCATCAATGGCGCTGGCATCGGCAGGGGTCAGCACAGGCTGCGCAGTGGGGGGAGTTTGGACGGTCATGAACGTTGAATATACACAGACATTGACCTCCCCCCCGCGCCCGATGACGACTCCGTCCTGGGCCGCTGGTATCCTCGCCCGGTGTATTACGCCCAACTCCTTTTCCCCGATTTTTCCCTGATTCTGATGGGCTACCTGATCTGTCGATTCACGGCCCTGAACCGCCCGCTGTGGCAGCACGTGGAGGCACTGGTCTATTACCTGCTGTTTCCGGTGCTGCTGTTTCACTCCATCGTCAAAAGCCCGCTCGACCTGCACGCCGCCTCCAGTCTGATTGGCGCGGGTTGGTCGATGGGCTTGACGGGCATTGCTTTGGCCTATGTCTTGCCGCACCTGCCGGGGCTGGGCCGGCTGATTCCGAGGCGGGAACACGCGGCCAGCGCGCAGGTGGCGTTTCGCTTCAACTCTTTCATTGGCCTGGCCTTGGTGGACCGGCTGGCTGGGCCGCAAGGCGTTCTCATGATGGCGGTGTTGATTGGGGTGTGCGTGCCCCTCTTCAACGTCGCGGCTGTGTGGCCCATGGCGCGCCACGCCCAACGCGGCTTTTTGCGTGAGCTGGTGCGAAACCCGCTGATCATTGGCACCGCCTCAGGGCTGACGGCCAATCTATTGGGGTTCACTTTGCCCACCCTGCTGGAGCCGACCGTGACCCGCATGGGGGCGGCCTCCTTGGCGCTGGGGCTGATGGCGGCTGGGGCCGGCATGCAATTGGGCGCGCTGCGCCATGACAAAACGCTGGCGTTCAGCCTGCTGCTGATTCGTCACTTTGTGTTGCCGCTGGCGGCGTTTGGCTGGGCGCAAGTGTTTCAACTCGACCCCACCCAAACCCTGGTCTTGCTCGCGTTCTCCGCCTTGCCCACCGCCTCCAGTTGCTATGTGCTGGCCGCCCGCATGGGGTACGACGGTGCGTTTGTGGCGGGTTTGGTCACACTGTCCACGGTGTTGGGGGTGTTCAGCCTGCCTTTTGCGCTGGGCATTCTGGGCGGCAGATGAAGCCGCAACGACTTTACACTTGAATTACTCTCTTTTTTATAGCATCTTGCGCAGGCTGGTATTGGGATAGAGGCCTATTTCTCTTACAAAGACAAGGCCCAAGCCACATGCTCCCGAACCCCTTCGCTGGGATGCTCGGCACGGGTGGCCAACGTTGCCCTCAGGGCTTGGTCTTCGGTTGGCGTGGCGGATGAACGGGCGTTGCCCAAGGCCACCGCGATGTTGCGCAGCCACCGCTCGTGCCCAATGCGCCGAATCGGGCTGCCTTCGGTGAATCGCAAAAACGCCTCCTCCGTCCACGCAAACAGCGTGGCCAGCTGGCTTCCTGCCAAGCCTTGGCGCTCATCAAAGTCGGGCAAGGCGCTGCGCTGGGCGAACTTGTTCCACGGACAAATCAGTTGGCAGTCGTCACAGCCATAAATGCGATTGCCGATCAAGGGGCGAAATTCCAGCGGAATCGGACCCGCATGCTCAATCGTCAGGTACGAAATACAGCGCCGTGCATCCAAGCGATGCGGGGCCACGATCGCCTGCGTGGGGCAGATGTCAATACAGGCATTGCAGCTGCCGCAGTGCGCCGCCACAGGCTCGCTCAGGGGCAAGGCCAAATCAATGTAAATTTCACCCAAAAAGAAGGTCGAGCCCGCCTCTCGGCTCAACAGCAGGGTGTGCTTGCCACGCCAGCCTTGCCCGCTGCGCGCGGCCAACTCGGCCTCCAGCACGGGGGCGGAGTCGGTGAACACGCGGTGCCCAAAGGGGCCGATCCAATCGGCAATGCGGTCACTCAGCTTTTGCAGGCGTGCGCGCAAGACCTTGTGATAGTCTCGACCTCGGGCATACACCGACACAATGGCCTCAGTGGGGTGGTTCAGACGATTCAACTCAACGGTTTGCCAGTCTGGCGCGGTGCTGGCAGGCAAATAGTCCATGCGCGCGGTGATCACGCTCACCGTGCCGGGCACCAGTTCCGCAGGACGGGCCCGCTTGAGACCGTGCGAAGCCATGTAGCCCATGTCTCCATGAAAACCGTGCGCCAGCCATGCCGATAATCCGGCCTCTGAGGAGGTGAGATCGACGCCGGCCACGCCAATTTGGGAGAATCCGAGCTCACGGGCCCACAACTGAATTTTGGAGATCAATTGACCGCTGTTGATTTGAAGAATGGGGGTAGTCACCCCCCCATTGTAAAAAGCCTGCACTGGCCGGACGAAAGTGCCACGCAAGCGTTTGCCAGCGCCCTGGCTCAGCAACCGGCCCTGCGCCATGCCTTCGTGGAATTACACGGCGAACTCGGCGCTGGCAAAACCACGTTGGTGCGCCACATGCTGCGTGCGTTGGGGGTTCAGGGCCGTGTCAAAAGCCCGACTTATGCGGTGGTGGAACCTTACGAGCTGCCTGATCTCAACCTCTGGCACTTTGACTTTTACCGCTTCAGCGACCCCCGGGAATGGGAAGACGCGGGCTTTCGTGACATTTTTGCCAGCCCTGGCCTGAAGCTGGCGGAGTGGCCTGAAAAGGCCGCCGGCTTTATCCCGCGCGCCGATTTGGTGATTCACCTCACGGTGTTGGAAGACGAGTCACGCCAGGCCGACTTAGCAGCACAAACGCCCACGGGCCAAGCCCTGCTCAACGCGGCCGGCCCGGGACGCCCTCCCACTGAAACGCAAGACGCAGTATGAAACGGCGCAATCTATTGCAATCGGGTGCCTTGGTGCTGTTACTGGGCATTCAGCACATTGCACGCGGTGCCACTATTTTGGCGGTGCGCGTCTGGCCATCGCCCGATTACTCGCGCGTGACCTTGGAGTCCGATACCGAACTGAAGGCCAAACAATTTTTGGTGGGCAGCCCCCCGCGCTTGGCCATCGACATTGAAGGCTTGGAATTAAACCCCGCGCTGAAGGAACTGGTAGGCAAAGTGCGGGCCGATGACCCCACCATTGCAGGCATTCGGGTCGGTCAGTTCTCACCGGGCGTGGTGCGATTGGTGTTTGACCTGAAGCAGGCCGCCACACCGCAGGTGTTCAGTTTGACCCCCATTGCGGCCTACCAGCACCGCATGGTGTTTGACCTGTACCCGTCTCACGTGGCGGACCCGCTGGAAGCCTTGATCAACGAGCGCTTCACCCCGTCCAACGGCGTGCCTTTGACTGACACGGGTGATGCCTTGGCCGACTTGATCGCCCAACAGGCGAGCAAGTCCAAACCTGCTCCTGAACCGATAGCGCCTCCCGCAGACCCCGCAAGGGCTCCCAAGCCAAACAGCTCAAAGATAGCAGCGGCGCCACCCGTTCAAAAATTGGACGCCAAAGACACCGACCGCTTGATCATCATTGCGCTCGACCCCGGCCATGGGGGCGAAGACCCAGGTGCGATTGGGCCCGGTGGCACGCGTGAAAAAGACGTGGTGTTGCGGCTGGCCCATCTGCTGCGAGAACGCATCAACGCCACCACCATCAACGGCAACCCCATGCGGGCGTTCATGACGCGAGACGCCGACTTTTTTGTGCCGCTGCAAGTGCGGGTGCAAAAGGCCCAGCGTGTGCAAGCGGACTTGTTTGTCAGCCTGCACGCCGACGCGTTTTACACCCCTCGCCCCCAAGGGGCCAGCGTGTTCGCGCTCAGCCAAGGGGGTGCCTCCAGCACGGCCGCGCGCTGGATGGCGGCCAAGGAGAACAAGGCCGATCAAATTGGCGGCTTGAACGTCACCGCCAAAGACTCCCAAGTTCGCCGCGCGCTGTTTGACATGAGCACCACCGCGCAAATCAACGACAGCCTCAAACTCGGCAGCGCCATGCTGGGCGAGATGGGGCGCGTCGGCAAACTGCACAAACCCCGCGTGGAACAAGCCAGTTTTGCCGTGCTCAAAGCGCCCGATATTCCCAGCGTGTTGGTAGAAGCCGCGTTCATCAGCAACCCCGAAGAAGAAGCCAACCTCAACAGCGAGGCCTATTTAGAACGATTGTCCATGGCGCTGATGCGCGGCATTGAAAGCTATTTCGCCAAAAACCCGCCCTTGGCGCGCAACCGGTCTGTGTGATGCGGGTCATCACAGGCACTAGGGGAAGCCCCGATACTTTCTAAAAACCGGGCACGGATAATGAAAAATTACTCACACGATTCCGAAACGTTTCAACTTGTGAAAGCATGATGACCGACCAACCGCTCGACCTGACCACTGCTATTTTCACCAAGACATCCCTCGGACAGGAAGAAATTCAAAATCGGTCCTTGGGGCTTTCCGCGTTGGTTCGTCGCACCTTGGTCCTCGTCGATGGCAAACGCAGTGGAGGCGACTTGAGCGCGTTTGTGGTGGGCCATGACGTGACGGCCATTCTGAGCGAACTGCTTGACAAGGGCTGCATCGCCGCCACGGCCGTTGCAGCCCCGCCGCCCCGGCTTGCCGAAGCAGCCGCTCCCAAAGCACCCAAATCAGAAAGCAACGACGTCGCGGGCCTGCCACCCGTTGAGTCGCGCAGCGCCAAAGAGTTAGAAATGGCGCGCAACTTCATGACCAACTCAGTTAACAATATGTTTGGTCAGCACACCCGACTGACCTTGATTGAAGCCATATTCAAGTGCACCACCAGCGCCGAGTTACGCGCTGTGTACCCGGACTGGGTGGAAACCATGTCCGCCAGCGCCATCGGGGCACGGCGTTTGCCCGAACTGCGTCAAAAACTGTTCTCCGTTCTTTAACCAGCGTCGTTCCAGTCCATATGGCGGTCCGCACGGTGGCGTGTGGTTTCAATCAATCGGGCATTGGGCGCATCCGTTGACGCCATCCAGGCCAAGGCATCTTCTCGGGTTCGACCCCACCGCATGTGGCGGTTTAACAAACGATCGTGCCGAATCGCCTCGTCCACATCGAGGTACCAGACCTCGTCCAGAACGCCTCGAATGCCCGCCCACGGCCCGTCGTCTCCCAGCAAATAATTGCCTTCCACAATGATCAGTGGTGTGGATGCCAATACGGCAATCGCCCCAGCCACAGGCTCTTCCAAGTCACGTCGAAAATCAGGGGCATAGATGATTTCATCGGGCGTCTGCGCTTTGATGCGATGCAACAAGTTCAAGAAGCCAAGCGCATCAAACGTGTCAGCCGCCCCTTTTCTAGCCGCTCGTCCCAAGCGTGCCAGCGCCACATTGGCCAAGTGAAACCCGTCCATGGGAACGATTTGGCTTTGCAACGGAAAGGCCCTGTGAATCGCTTCTGCGAAGGTCGATTTACCAGCTCCCGGTGGCGCGACGATTCCCACTATTTTTCGCTCTCCGCAGCTTATCCAGCTCGTGAGTGGGTGCAGGCAGGCCTCTGGCAAAACGGCCATCGGCGTCATGCCGCTGGGCTCGCCTGCAGGGCGGCGGCCTCGGTGAACTCGCAGCCGGTTGTAGCCAAGCGGGCCTGCACTTGCGCGCCCGTGGGAGGCACGCAACCCCGTTCTAGGATGCACAGACTGGCACTGGCCACGGCCCGAGACAACAAATCTTGGGCCAGGGTGGCCGCCACCGTCGTGTCACCCCAGTGAAAAGCCAAGCCGTTGTCCAGCAACGCGGCCACCAGACCGGCCAGAAAACAGTCACCCGCCCCCACCGTGTCCACCACCGCCACCGGCTGACGTTCACGGGCATGAAACACTTGGCCCGAGCGCGTCAGCAGCGTGGCACCTTCTGGGCCCCGCGTCAGCGCTAAGCAGGCCGCCTGGCTGCTGCTCAGCAGGTGCCAAGCCTGCGCCAGCGCGGTAGCGCCAGGCAGCTCAAGACACGCCAAATCCTCGTCACTGGCTTTGATCACATCAGCGTACTGCAGAGCGGCCAACACGTGCTGCCGGTAGGCTGGCAAATCAGGCATCACCGACGGGCGTAAATTGGCATCAATGACCACCGTGCGACCGGCCTCCCGCTGACCCGCCAACCAAGGCAAGTAGGTGGAGGCATCGTCAGGCGACAACGCCAAAGCACCGGTGCACACCAGCGACAAGGTAGTGATTGGCGCACACGCTGCCGTCAGCGCCGCCGCCGTGGTGGCCCGGTCAGCGACCCCTTCCCGGTAAAACGAATAGTCCGGGTGCCCCTGTGCGTCAACACCCACCACTGCCAAAGAGGTGACTTGCTGCACCGGCTCGGGTACGGCCAAGCGCACACCGTCGTCTGCCAGCCCTTGCGCCAGCTGACGCCCAAACCGGTCACGTGACAAAGGGTTGAGGTACAGCGTGCCCACCCCTTGGCGCGCCAGCGCACGGGTCAAGTTATAGACCGCCCCACCCAGGCAAGGCTGCAACAGGCCTGCCTCGTTGCGAATCAGGTCAATCAACGCTTCGCCCGCTGTGGCGACTTGGATATTGGTATTTATTTGCATCATGTTAGGGTAATCACTAATTAAAGCAACTTGATTTAGTAAGGTGTCACGCACTATAGTTCAGCCACGCTTTGTCGTAAAGCGTATTAACCCAGGGGCCAATCCCCACGCCCTTAAAACACGAAGGTCCGCCTTCCAAGGAGAACAAGCTTGAAAAAATCCACCCCTTTGTTGCTGGCCACATTGGCCCTGGCCATGAGTTCCACGGCCTTCGCTGCGAACGAACCCATCATTGGATTGATTACCAAAACCGAAACCAACCCGTTCTTCGTCAAGATGAAGGAAGGCGCCCAAGCGGAAGCCAAGAAAATGGGTGCCAAGTTAATGACGGCGGCGGGCAAGGCCGACGGTGACACCATGGGCCAAATCACGGCCATTGAGAACATGGTGGCAGCAGGTGCCAAAACCATTCTGATCACCGCCAGTGGCGATGCCATCATCCCCACCGTCAAGAAAGTCCAAGCCAAAGGCGTGCAAGTGATTGCTCTGGACAGTCCGTTTGAGGGTGCTGACGCCTTGTTTGCCACCGACAACTACAAAGCCGGCGTGCTGATTGGGCAATACGCGAAAGCCGCTCTGGGTGGAAAACCCGCCAAGATCGCCATGTTGGATCTGTTTCCTGGCCACCCTGTGGGTGCCCAGCGCCACAACGGTTTCATGACTGGTTTTGGCCTGAAGGCGTTGGATGCCAAATCGAATGAACTCTCCAGCACCCCAGAAACTGTGTGCGCTGGCGACACCGATGGCAACCAAGCCAAAGGCCAAACCGCCATGGAAAACTGCTTGCAAAAAGACCCCAGCATCAACGTCGTTTACACCATCAACGAACCTGCCGCTGCGGGTGCCTTCAATGCGCTGAAGAAAGCCGGCAAAGACAAGGGTGTGATCATTGTGTCCGTGGACGGGGGCTGCCAAGGCATCAAAGACACCGCAGCGGGCGTCATCACCGCAACCTCGCAGCAGTACCCGCTGAAGATGGCGGCCATGGGTGTCGCGGCAGGCGTTGAATACGCCAAGACCGGCAAAAAAGCATCGGGCTATGTGGACACCGGTGTGACCCTGATTGCCGCCAAACCCCTGGCCGGTATCGACAGCAAAGACACCCAAGTGGGCATGGACCTGTGCTGGGGCAACAAGTAATCTGAGTCAGCGCGGGGTTCAGGTGCCGCTGCAGCGCCTGGGCCTTGCTTCAATCATTCACACGGAGAGTCCTCATGTCCGCGACCCCATCCCGCCCAATTCCCTGGGGCGCCCTTGGTCCCTGGTTGGCCCTGCTGGCCACCTGTACTTTTTTTGCCACCCAATCCGACCGATTTTTAAGCGGCCAGAACCTTTCGCTGGTCATGCAACAGGTCATGGTCGTGGGGGTATTGGCCATTGGCCAAACTTTGATTATTTTGACCGCCGGCATTGATCTGTCCTGCGGCATGGTGATGGCGCTGGGCGGGGTCATCATGACCTCATTTGCCGCCAACTACGGCATGAACCCTTACTTGGCCATTTTGTGTGGCTTGGCAGCCACCACGGCGTTCGGCCTGATCAATGGCTTGTTGGTCACGCGCATCAAGCTGCCCCCCTTCATCGTGACGCTGGGCACGCTGAACATCGCCTTTGCGATCACTCAGATTTACTCCGGCTCACAAACCATCACCAATTTACCCACCGCCATGACGGCACTGGGCAACACCTTCAATATGGGGTCGACTGAGGTCAGCTTTGGCACCCTCACCATGCTGGTACTTTATGCCTTGGCCTGGTTTGTGTTGCGCGACACCGCACCGGGACGTCACTTGTATGCAGTGGGCAATCACCCCGAAGCCGCCCGTTTAACGGGCATCCGTGTGGACCGCGTGCTGGTCACGGTGTATGCGCTGGCCGGGCTTTTTTACGGCATCGCGGCGCTGTTGTCCGTGGCGCGCACCGGTGTCGGCGACCCCAATGCAGGGCAAACAGAAAACCTGGATGCCATCACGGCGGTGGTGCTCGGCGGCACCAGCCTGTTTGGCGGGCGCGGCGTCATCATTGGGTCCTTGGTGGGCGCGCTGATTGTGGGCGTGTTTCGCAATGGGTTGACCTTGATGGGCGTCGCTTCGGTGTATCAAACCTTGATCACCGGTATTTTGGTGATCCTGGCAGTCGCGGCTGACCAGATGTCGCGCAAAGGAGCCCGCTAATGAACACCACCACGTCAAACCCACTGGTCATGCAGGCCAAGGGCATTGTCAAACGCTATGGCCAAGTCACGGCACTGGATGGCACCGACTTTGAACTGCGGGCGGGTGAAATTTTGGC
>JAGODZ010000353.1 GCA_017997975.1 Rhodoferax sp. | reverse complement strand
TCCTGAACGCCAAACCCTGGTGGTGAACCTGACACCTGGGCGGGAAAATCGAGTGTCTCAGCCGGCTTGATGGCGCTTCCGCGGTGCGATACTTGGCCTCATGCGGTTAAAACGCCTATCCGTGGGTGGGGCAGTGCGCTGCCGAAAGGCCGTGCGCGTGGCATTGCCTTGCACGAGTCATTTGGCTCCATCGTGGCCGAAGTGGCCGAGGTGTCCTTGGTCGACGGCAAACCGCGCGTGCACCGCGTGGTGTGCGCCATCGATTGCGGTACCGTCATCAACCCCAACACCGTGGCACAGCAGATGGAAAGCGCGGTCATCTTCGGCCTGACGGCCGCCTTGCATGGGCGCATCGACATCTCCGAGGGTGTGGTGCAACAAAGCAACTTTGGCAACTACCCCATGGTGCAACTGGCACAGGCGCCCGTGGTGGAAACCTGGGTGGTGCCTAGCACCCGCGCCCCCGGCGGTGTGGGCGAGCCCGGTGTGCCACCCGTGGCACCGGCCGTGGCCAATGCCCTGTTTGCGCTCACTGGAAAACGGCAGCGGGCGCTGCCTTTGGTGTAGCGCGAGGGGCGCAAGTTGCTATTTTATTAATAGCTGCTTACGCACATTTAACGCGGGCTAGAGGCTCATTTGACCTAAATTCTGCACGGGGCTGCTGATGCCCCGCATACGGGCACTCACTCAGCGGGTGACAATGGCAAATGTGCCTGGCGCTTTTTCGATCAGGCCAAAGAAACGCACCAGGTCGATCTTGCTGCCGCCAATCTTCAAGTCATCGCTTAGCAAGGTGTCTTTCACACCGGCTGTGCCCGCAATCATTTTCACGAAGATGGTCTTGGTCAACGTCAAAGTGGCATTGGCATCGGCCGCCGGCTCCGCGCGCTTGAAGTGCAGGACCGAGTTTTCGATCCACAACACATAAGACTCTTTTATGTCGGTCAGCACCAGGTTGACTTTGAGGTCTTTGCCCTCGGCTTCCGGTCCGTTCAGACCGGCGGCCATGGCTTCCAGAAAACGCTCCATGGGGATTTGCAGCAGCATTTGCATCAGGGTCGCCTTGGAAACCCCTTTGGTAGGCGGGCCGTTGCGCAACTCGTGCGCGGCGGTCAGGTAGCTGTTGCGCCAGGTAGCCGCCTCGGCCATGTAGCCCATTTGGTCGTAGGTTTTGGCCAATAGTTCTTTAGCGGCAGTGTTCTTGGGATCGCCAAAGACCGCCTGGTTCAGCAATTCAGCGGCCCAGCGGTATTCACCCTTGTCGAACGCAGTTTGCGCGGCGCTGACAGCTTTGTCAGATCCGCCCATGAGTTCCAGGTAACGCTTGGCGGATTCTTGTGGGGGCAGGGGATTGAGGTTGGCGGGGTTGCCATCGTAGGCCCCCAGGTAGAACTGGTACACCGCCTTGACGTTGTGGCGCAGGTCACCGTAATAGCCGCGTGCACCAAAGTAGCCCGAGAGCGATTTGGGCAACTGCACCATATCTGCAATTTCGCGTGGGGTGTGGCCGGCATTGATCAGGCGCACCGTCTGGTCGTGGGTGTATTTGTAGACATCACGGTGCATGGTGATGAGTTTTTGGATGTTGGCATTGCCCCAGACGGGCCAGTTGTGGGAAGCCATGTAGATTTCGGCGCCCTTGGTCTGTTCCAGGGCCTGTTCCATGTAATTCGACCAGCGCAGCGCATCACGCACCTTGGCGCCGCGCACCGGTAGCAGGTTGTGCATTTGCTGGCTCATGTTTTCAGCGCCGTCGTAGAGTTTTTTCTCGGGGATGCTGAAAGTCATCTCCGCAGGGCATTCCGCGCCGGGTACGTTGTAAAACACAAAGTTGACACCATCCACGCTGGCGGGGTGCACTGCCTTTTCGATCAGCAGGTTGGGCGCTGTGATGCCAATCGTTCCATACGCCAAATCTTTGCCCAAGCCGGTGTCCACATTGCCTTTGGCATTGCGGGGCAGATCCCGCCCAAACTGGTAAAGCGAACGCCGAGCCATGGCGGTTCCCACCATGATGTTTTCACTGGTGGCCTCTTCCATAAAGCCTTCTGGCGCGACGATCGGTATCTTGCGTTGTGCCACCTCGGTGGGCGTGAGCACACCCAAAACGCCACCCAAATGGTCGGAATGGGCATGGGTTAACACCACTGCCGATACAGGCTTGTCGCCCAAATGCTGGCGGGCAAAGGCCAGCGCGGCGCTGGAGGTTTCTGGTGCGGTGAGGGGGTCCACCACAATCCAGCCGGTCTTGCCCTCGATGA
This sequence comes from Rhodoferax sp., assembly GCA_017997975.1. Classification (GTDB taxonomy): domain Bacteria; phylum Pseudomonadota; class Gammaproteobacteria; order Burkholderiales; family Burkholderiaceae_C; genus Rhodoferax. The sequence goes on along the minus strand of JAGODZ010000353.1, from coordinate 787 downwards.
GGGTCATGTTGGCAATATCAAAGCCGCGCAACTGGTAGACGCCGTCGGTCACTTTGAATAAACCAATATATGCGTTCAGCTGGGCGTGGCGCCACAGGCTGGGGTTGACCGTGTCTGCCGCCTTTCCATCGAGGAAGTTGTAGGCGTCAAAGTCTTTGAGTACCGTGCCGTCGGCCATGGTGATCTTGCCGGTGGGCTTGGCAATGAAGCCGCGCTGGGCGTTTTCAAAGTCCTGCTGGTCGGCCAGGTTCAGGTTCTTGGCGAATTCGGCATTGACCTTCAGGGTCTCAGGTGTGGCGTCGCCCGACGTGCCACCGACGCGACTGGTTTTGCTGCATCCTGTTGTCAGGGCCAGAACGGCAGCAAGTACCGTCAGTGTGGGGGCAAACTTGCTGTATTTCATGGTGTGGACTCCTCGGTTTTTATGGGGGCAAATGGGTGCAAAGTTTCAGTGATTGGCGCGAATCAGGTCAGCGCACTTTTCGCCGATCATGATGCTGGGTGCATTGGTGTTGCCGCCAATCAGTGTGGGCATGATGGAGGCATCGGCCACACGCAGACTGGCAATGCCCTTGACACGCAGCTGCGCATCGACCACGGCCATGGGGTCGCTGTCTGGCCCCATCTTGCAGGTGCCTACCGGGTGGTATTGGGTGTCGGAGATCTTTATTGATAGGGGCATTCATTCTGATGTCCTCACACATTGTTTCATTGTCCAGGCCTTAGCCATGCTGCAGGCTGTTATGTGGCCCAAATGTATATCGCCTCATAAATAGTGTCAAGGCAG
>JAGODZ010000116.1:1963-9812 GCA_017997975.1 Rhodoferax sp. | reverse complement strand
GGCCCTCGGCGACAGGGCGACCTTCTGCGCGGGCTTGGTCGGCCGCAAAGCGCTCCTGGTTTTTAAGCACGGAGATCACATTGACCATGTTTTGCGGGTCGTAATGGCTGCGCGCCAGGTATTCGGCACCGAGTTGGTCGGACTGCAACTCCTGCTCCCGCCCGTAAGAGGCAATGTAGCCCGAGGCCACCGATTGGGACACGTCGCTGGCCAGTTGGCCGGCACCGGACATCCCCTGACTTTCCAGCACCGCGCCCAGCAGCGTCGCAGCCAACACCCCTAATCCCGCATCTTGCTGGCGGGTGGCGCGCTGAGCACCGTGGCGGGCCGTGACGTGGCCAATTTCATGGCCAATCACACCGGCCAAATCAGCTTCATCTTCCATGTAGGCCATGATGCCGCGAGTGACGTACACGTAGCCACCGGGCAAGGCAAAAGCATTGATCTCTGGACTGTCCAGCACGGTGAAATGCCACTGCAACTGGTTGCGGTGCGATTGTCTGGCCAAGCGTTGCCCCAACTCATTCACATAGGCTTGCAGACGCGCGTCTTTCACCACGCCATACTCCTGTAGAACCTGTTGATGCCCTTTCTGGCCTTCAGCGACCTCGGCCGACTCACTCATCACCGAGCGCTCCGCCTGCCCGCTCACAGGGTTCATCACGGCATTGCCACAACCCGTCAACATCAAAGGGGCCAACAACAAGGGGTACCAAGTGCGTCGCATTCCAAATCCTTCCAGTGCGCGGACCATCCGCGCCAGCGTGTATTTTGACAAACGCAGCCTAAAACCCGCCATCATGCGGCTTATCGGGCCCTGCCACCGATAATCCCCCCATGAGTACCACTGAACACAAGACGGCCACCGCCGCCCCCGACGCCAGCACCCGCTTCGACACCCTGCCGCTGAGCCCTGCCATGCTGGAGAACCTGACCCAGCTCGGCTACTTGGCCATGACCCCCATTCAAGCCGCCAGCCTGCCCACGGCGTTGGCTGGCAAAGACTTGATCGCCCAAGCCAAAACGGGCAGCGGCAAAACGGCTGCCTTCGCCCTGAGTTTGCTGACCAACCTGAACCCGCGCCGCTTTGCGGTGCAGGCGCTGGTGCTGTGCCCCACGCGCGAGTTGGCCGACCAGGTCACCGTTGAGATTCGCCGCTTGGCGCGGGCCGAGGAAAACATCAAGGTCGTCACGGTGTGCGGCGGCGTGGCCACACGCGGTCAGCGCGCCAGCTTGGAGAACGGGGCGCACATTGTGGTCGGCACGCCCGGGCGCGTCATGGACCTGCTGGAGCGCGAGTACCTGCACTTGGACGCCCTCAACACCCTGGTGCTCGACGAAGCGGACCGCATGCTGGACATGGGGTTTGTGAACGACATCACCACCGTCACCAAACAGTGCCCCAAAGACCGGCAAACCCTGCTGTTCTCCGCCACCTACCCGGAAGGCATTGAGAAGCTGGCCCAGCAATTCATGCGCGACCCGGTGCAAGTCAAAGTGGAGTCCCTGCACACCGAGAACCTGATTGAGCAGCGTTTTTACGAAGTCACCCGCCACACCCGTTTGGCCACGGTGGCCCAGCTGCTGAACCACTTTCGCCCCATCAGCACGCTGGCGTTTTGCAACACCAAGCAGCAATGCAAAGACTTGGTGACCTATCTGCAAGAACAAGGTTTCAACGCCCTGGCCCTGTATGGCGAGTTAGAGCAGCGCGAGCGCGACCAAGTGCTGGCCCAATTTGCCAACCGCAGCTGCTCGGTGCTGGTGGCCACCGATGTGGCCTCGCGCGGACTGGACATCAACCAGTTGGAAGCGGTCATCAACGTGGACATCACCCCCGACGCCGAGGTGCACGTGCACCGCATCGGCCGCACCGGGCGGGCGGGCGAGTCAGGTCTGGCCTTGAGCTTGGCCTCCATGAACGAGATGGGCTTTGTCGGCAAGATCGAGCAGTACCAAAACCGCCCCTCCACTTGGTACAAGGTCGAGGAACTCACCCCCACCGGCGACGGCCCGCTGCTGCCGCCCATGGTCACGCTGCAAATTTTGGGCGGGCGCAAGGAAAAAATTCGCCCGGGTGACGTGTTGGGTGCCTTGACGGCGGATGCGGGCTACACCCGTGAGCAAATTGGCAAAATTAATGTGACCGAATTCACCACCTTCGTGGCGGTGAACCGAGACATTGCGCTGCAAGCCATGCAAAAGCTCAATGCCGGAAAAGTCAAAGGCAAAAGCGTGAAAGTGCGCCTGCTTTAGGGCCTACATCCAAGTGCTGCTGTAAGGGAAATTCGTACACGCGTTACAGCCATTTACCGACTTCAGTTCGCGGAACCAGGGGCTACAGTTCAATCAAGCGCCAACGACTTCGTCAGGCGCTGTGAACCCACCGGAGAATTCCATGAAAAACCTCAACTTTGCCGCCACCCCCTTCAGCCTGATGATGGAGCCCGAGCGCGTGTTGCAGACCATGGAACGCTCGCAAGAGCTGCGCGGTTTGCGTCGCCACAAACTGCGTCCGCTGGACAAACCGCTGATTCCTTTCACTCAAGAAGCTTTGGCCAGCCGCGCCGCCCGAGATGAGGCGCAAGACCTGGCCGAACGGCGTCGTTACGCCGCTGCCTTTCTGCTGAACTGAAAACGCATCGAGGATTCGCGGGCGGCCGGGCAAGCTGCCACGAGATTCCTCCTTATGCGGGGCCGGTCGCCCCCTGCGCCAACGGCGGCCCCACCGCTCAGAACATCGGCTTCGCCGAAACGATCTCTGCCAACACCGAGATCGCTTTTCGCGCCCGAGCCTCACGCCCTCACCCGGCAACACGCCCCCCCTGAGTCACGGCGCTCAACCCTCATGGCACAAACCAGTGAGATGACTGCGAAGGCGTAGGCAAGCCAGTTCCATTTGAATTCACCCCTAAAACGCTATTCAATTTGTAGCGTACAAGCCATATTTCACGTGGGCTAAAGGCCAAAACATCTAGCAGCCAATCGCTAAAGACGCGGCCTGTCATGGCGCCACGCCGTGCGGTAACGATAATCCGCACCAGCCATGCGCACCAGGAGACCCATTGATTCAACCCGTCATCGAGGTCAGCGACCTCACTTTTGATTACCCCGGCTTTCGCGCGCTGGACCGCGTGAGCCTCTCCCTTGCATCCGGCAGCGTGACCGCGCTGGTGGGGCCCAACGGCGCGGGCAAGACCACGCTGTTGCGCTGCATTGCCGCGCTCGACACCCCGTTGTCAGGCACTGTGCGGGTGATGGGGCTCGATGTGTTTGAGTTCCCACGCGAAGTCCATCGCGTGATGGGGTATTTGTCAGACAACTTTGGCTTGTACAGCGAGTTGACGGTGGCTCAAGGTCTGGAATACGCGGCCCGCTCGCAGGGCCTGCCGGCGGCATCCGTCACGCAAGCCGTGCAACACACGGCTCAGCGCATGGGCCTAAGCGACAAGCTGGGCAACCTCGCCAGCGCGTTGTCGCGCGGACAGCGCCAACGGCTGGCCATTGGCCAAGCCATCATCCACGAGCCCAAAGTGCTGCTGCTGGACGAACCCGCCAGTGGCCTGGACCCCGAGGCCCGCAGCGCGCTGGCCCAGGTGTTCAAGGCCTTGCAGGCGCAGGGCATGAGTCTGCTGGTGTCCAGCCATATCTTGGCCGAGCTGGACGAATACTCCACCCACATGCTGGCGCTCAATCAGGGCCGCGTGCTGGAGCACCGGGCGTTGACAGGGACGGACACCGCCTCCGGTTCAGGGAATGTCGCACGGGTGCTGCGGCTGGAATTTTTGCACCACGCCGAGGGGATTGCGCCTTGGCTGCAAGCGCAAGCCCATGTGCAACTGCAGCAGGTTGCAGGCTCGGTCGTCGATGTTCTTTTTCAGGGCGACCGCACCGCACAAGCGGCGCTGGTGGCCGCTTGCGTGTCGGCCGGCCATGCGCTGGTCAGCGTGGCCAGCGTGACCGAGAACCTGCAACAGTCGTATTTGAAATCCCTGGCCGCCGAGCGCGCCACCGCCCCCGCCACAAGGACGCAAGCATGAACCCGGAATTTCGTCGCCAACTCTGGCTGCAGTTCTCCACCACACGCTTGATCGTGTTGCCGCTGCTGCTGGCCGCGATCTTTGTGGCTGTTGCCATGACAGGGACCGCCACTCCAGCGGCAGCGCTGGCTACCACCGCCATGCTGCTGTTCGCGGTGCTGGTGATGGGCGTGGGTACTTTGGCGGCCGGTGGCAGCGTGATGGATGAGATTGCCGACCGCACCTGGGACCAGCAACGCATGAGCGCCATGCAGCCCTGGGCCATGACTTGGGGCAAGCTGGCGGGTTCCAGCGCCTATGGTTGGTACGGCGGTGCCCTGTGCTTGCTGGTTGCACTGCCCAGTGCCTGGGTGTCAGAGCCCCTGCCGTTTGTCTTGAAAAAGGCGCTGGCGGCCATCCTGGCAGGCGTCTTTTTGCAGGCCTTGCTGATCGCCATCAACCTGCAGTGGCTCAAGACCGGCAGCCGCGTCTCGCGCCGGGGTGGCGTGTGGGCGCTTTTGCTGATGCTGTTGTGGGGTAGCAGCCTGGTGACAACAACGCTGCGGGGCGACGACATTCGCTGGTGGGGCCAACTCTTTGAGCGTCTTGACTTTGCGGTGGCCTCTCTGGCTTTGTTTGCCGCGTGCGCGTTGGTCGCGGCCTGGCGGTCGATGGCCGAGGTGTTGGCGGTGCGTCAGATGCCGTGGGGCTGGCCTGCGCTGGCGCTCGCGGTCACGACCTATGCCAGCGGATTTGCGTGGGCTGCGCGCTTACCCGCACTGGCGGCAGTGGGCCTCACCATCTGCGCTGCCATGACCTACCTCGCCGTGTTGACCGAGCCCCAACACCGAACGCTCTGGCAGCGCGTGGTCAACCGAGCCCAGCACGCCCAGTGGCGCGCCGTGTTGTTGCAGCTGCCGCGCTGGCCAACGACTCTGGTGCTGACGCTGCCGTTTGCGGTGATGACCAGCATGACATTGCACCCCAACACACGCGACCTGGAGAGCTTGTCGGGGGCGGTCTTGCTGCAACCCCTCGCTTTCGCCCTGCTGTTGGGGCGCGATTGTGCGCTGGCCTTGTGTTTCAAATTCTCGCCCCAAATCCGCAGGCCAGTGATCGCGTTTGCCGTGCTGATGCTGGTCGTGTACGCCCTGCTGCCCTGGCTGTTGCGCGGTCTGGGTGGCCCCTTGTTGGCCGCCCTCGCCTTGCCATTGATCAGCAGCAGTGGGGTGTCGGTGGTGATTGCCGCCTGTCACCTGGGCCTGTCGCTGTGGCTGTTGCGGTGGCGATGGACGTCAACCGCGCCTCGGGTGGCCATGGCTTGACCGCCGAGGGCATGACTCTTTGGTCTAGCGTGAGGGTGGCTTGCCCGTGGCAGCGCGCAGTGGGTTGGCTTGGGTCAGGGCTATTCAGGCCAGGCCGCATATGAAAAATCACGCCTTAGCCCACGTGGAATCTGCCCCAATAGCTATTAAATTGATAGTGAATACAGCAAAATGGCACGACGACCTCACTACAGGGTTTGTATTTACTTGACATCTAAAGCTTTAGTTCTAAACTAATTGCAAGATCCACTTGAACTGGAATTGCGATGAAGATTGTGTGCATTGGCGGCGGCCCCTCGGGCTTGTATTTCGCGTTGTTGATGAAGCAAAACAACCCGGCCCACGACATCACCGTGGTGGAGCGCAACAAGCCTTACGACACCTTTGGTTGGGGCGTGGTGTTCTCGGACGCCACCATGGACAACATGCAAGTGCAAGACCCGGTCACCGCAGCTGAGATTCGGCAAGCCTTCAACCACTGGGATGACATCGAGCTGATCTTCAAGGGCGAGACGATTCGCTCCGGTGGCCACGGTTTTGTGGGCATTGGGCGCAAAAAGTTGCTCAATATTCTTCAAACCCGCTGTGAAGCACTGGGCGTCAAGCTGGTGTTTGAAACCGACGCCGACTCCGATGCTGATTACCCGGACGCCGATTTGATCATTGCCAGCGACGGCATCAATTCGCGTATTCGCAGCAAGCACGCCGAGGTGTTCAAACCCGAAATCACCGTGCGCCCCAACCGCTTCATTTGGCTGGGCACGCACAAGCTCTACGACGCGTTCACTTTTTTGTTTGAGAAAACTGAGCACGGCTGGTTTCAGGCCCACGTGTACAAGTTTGACGAAAACACCACCACCTTTATTGTGGAGTGCACTGAGGCAACCTGGCTGGCCCACGGGTTGGACCAAGCCGACCCAGACCAGTCGATTGCCTTTTGCGAAAAGGTGTTTGGCGACAACCTTCAGGGGGCCACTTTGATGACCAACGCCCGCCACCTGCGTGGCTCGGCGTGGCTGAATTTTCAGAGTGTGAAGTGCGCACAGTGGTCGTTTTTCAACGGCAACAGCCATGTGGTGTTGATGGGCGATGCGGTGCACACCGCACACTTCGCCATTGGTTCAGGCACCAAACTCGCCATTGAAGACGCGATTGAGCTGGCCCGTCAATTCACCGAACGGGGTGACACCGCCGAGCACATCCCAGAGGTGCTGACGCGCTACCAAGCCTTGCGCCACGTCGATGTGCTGCGCCTGCAAAACGCCGCCTGGAACGCCATGGAATGGTTTGAGGTGTGTGGCATGCGCTACTGCGACCAGCTGGATGCACCGCAGTTCATGTACTCCATGCTCACACGCAGCCAACGCATCAGCCATGAGAATTTGCGCCTGCGCGATGCCCAATGGCTCGGCGGGTTCGAGCGCTGGTTTGCGGAGCGCGCCGGTGTTTCGCTGGCGAACGACCAAGCCGCGCCACCGCCCATGTTCACGCCCTACACCGTGCGCGGCCTGACGCTGAAAAACCGCATCGTCGTGTCCCCCATGGCGCAGTACTCTGCGGTGGACGGGGTAGCGGGTGACTACCACTTGGTGCACCTGGGTGCCCGCGCGCTGGGCGGCGCGGCCTTGGTATTCGCTGAGATGACCTGCGTCAGCGCTGAGGGGCGCATCACCCCCGGCTGCCCTGGCCTCTACACGCCGGAGCACACGCAGGCGTGGAAACGCATTGTGGATTGGGTACACGCCCACAGCGACGCCAAATTTGCCATGCAAATTGGTCATGCGGGTGCCAAAGCGTCCACCCGACTTGCGTGGGACGGCATTGACAAGCCCTTGCCGTCGGGCAACTGGCCCATCGTCTCAGCCTCGCCACAGCAATACCTCGCAGGTATCAGCCAAATCGCCCAAGAAATGACCCGCACCAAGATGGTTGAGGTCACCGCCCAGTTCGTCGCGAGCGCGCAAGCTGCGGCGGAAATTGGTGTGGATTGGTTAGAGCTGCACTGCGCGCACGGCTACTTGTTATCGAGCTTCATCTCACCGCTGACCAACCACCGCACCGACGAATTTGGAGGTTCGTTGGAAAACCGCCTGCGTTACCCGCTGGAAGTGTTTGCAGCCGTGCGTGCCGTCTGGCCCGCAGAGCGGCCCATGTCGGTTCGTATTTCAGCCCACGACTGGGTGGATGGCGGCATCACGCCGGCGGACGCGGTGGACATTGCCCGCGCCTTCAAAGCGGTAGGGGCGGACCTGATTGACTGCTCATCGGGCCAAGTGAGCAAACAAGAAAAACCTGTTTATGGGCGCATGTTCCAGACTCCATTTGCGGACCGCATTCGCCAAGAGGCAGGGATTCCCACCATCGCTGTGGGGGCCATCAGCGAGGCGGATCATGTGAACAGCATCATTGCCGCGGGCCGTGCTGACTTGTGCGCCGTGGGACGGCCGCACCTGGCCAATGCGGCGTGGACTTTGACGGAGGCCGCCAAAATTGGCTACACCCCCA
>JAGODZ010000116.1:0-1863 GCA_017997975.1 Rhodoferax sp. | reverse complement strand
AGCGAGGCGGATCATGTGAACAGCATCATTGCCGCGGGCCGTGCTGACTTGTGCGCCGTGGGACGGCCGCACCTGGCCAATGCGGCGTGGACTTTGACGGAGGCCGCCAAAATTGGCTACACCCCCATCGCTTGGCCCAAGCCTTACATGGCGGGCAAGGCACAGATGGAGTCGATCTTTTTAAGGGAGAAAGCTCAAGCTGCGATGGCAGCCGCCTCCCCTGTTCGGGCCACCGAGGCGTGATGTCGGAGCATCCACTGGCCGGTCGCCACGCGCTGGTTACGGGTGGTGGCAGCGGCATTGGTGCCGCTGTGGTGCACCAACTGGTGGCCGCAGGCGCTCAGGTCACCGTATTGGGGCGCCGCCGTGACGTGCTGGACACCATCGTGGCCCACTCCCCTAACCAACTGCACGCTGTCGTGGCCGATGTGGCCGACGCCGCTCAAGTGGCTGCTGCCTTTGCCAGCGCGCGCCAGCACTTTGGTCCCGTCCATATTTTGATTAACAACGCAGGCCAAGCGGCCAGTGCGCCCTTGTTGAAAACCGATGCGGCCCTGTGGCAACAGATGTTGGCCGTCAACCTCACTGGCACCTTTTTGTGCAGCCAAGCCGCGTTGCCCGACATGCTGCAAGCCGGTTGGGGCCGCGTGGTCAATATGGCCAGCACCGCCGGGCTAGCGGGCTACGCTTACGTGAGCGCTTATTGCGCCGCCAAACATGGGGTTATTGGCCTCACCCGGGCGCTGGCCTTGGAAGTGGCAAAAAAAGGAATCACCGTGAATGCGGTGTGCCCGGGCTATACAGACACCGAGTTATTGACCGACAGCATCAACAATGTGATGCGCAAAACCGGTCGCACCGCCGATGAGGCGCGCGCTGAGTTCGCGGTTGGCAACCCCCAAGGTCGATTGGTACAACCCGACGAAGTCGCCAATTCGGTGCTGTGGCTGTGTGGCGCAGGGGCCTCTGCCATCACGGGTCAATCCATTCCCGTGTGCGGCGGAGAGCTCATGCCATGACGCCTAAAAGCGATCCCAGCCGAACCTTGCTCACCGACGCCGACGAATTGGGCCATGAAGCGCGCTCCGAACACGGTGACCACACGGCTTTAAAGCTGTGGCTGCGCCTGCTGGCCAGCACGACGCAGATTGAGGACGAGATCCGGCGTCGTCTGCGCCACCGTTTTGACACATCCCTGCCGCGCTTTGACTACATGGCCCAGCTTTACCGCCAGCCTGACGGGCTGAAGATGAAAGACCTGTCTCGCTACCTGATGGTGACCGGGGGCAATGTGACCGGTGTGACCGACGAGCTGGTGCGCGACGGCTTGGTGACCCGGGAGAACAGCCCCTCCGACCGGCGTGCCTGGATTGTCTGCCTGACCGAACAGGGCCGAATAACTTTTGAAACCATGGCCCAAGAGCATGAGCGATGGATTTTGGAACTCTTCTCAGGCTTGGACGCCAGCACGGTGCAACAGCTCTACAGCCAACTTGGCACCCTGCGCGTGCACGTGATGCGAGTGCAAGAACAGACCCTCAAGGACAACCGATGAACACCACCCCCAAGCCACTCGACCCCGCTTTACAGAGGGGAAACCACCAATTTCTGGCCGACTATGCGGCCCAGCATTTCAAATGGCAATGCGAGGGCGGCGTTGGCACGATCACATTGAACCGCCCTGAGCGAAAAAACCCGCTCACGTTTGACTCCTATGCCGAACTGCGCGACCTGTTCGGCCAACTCAAATACGCCCAAGATGTCACGGTGGTCGTGGTGAGCGGGGCCGGAGGCAATTTCTGCTCAGGTGGTGACGTGCATGAAATCATCGGCCCCTTGATCAACCTGTCTGCCCCTGAGCTG
>JAGODZ010000115.1 GCA_017997975.1 Rhodoferax sp. | reverse complement strand
GTGTTTGGCTCCACCTTGTTTCAGTTGTCGGGCATTTTTATGCTGGCACCTTGGCTGCTGTTGATGCTGAAAACGGCAGCGGTGTCCACGACCACGGCTGGCTTCTTCGCTGCGACCACTTGGTTGGGCTTGTTTATCGTCACGCCCTTTTCCTCGGCTCTGACGCAAAAGCTGGGTCGTCGCCCAACCATGTGGCTGGCCTCGGTCACGCCTTTGCTGGCGGCGACCGGTTACTTATTGACAGACGCCTTGTGGATTTGGTTTTGCCTGCAGTTGCTGGCGGGTATCGCCGGCGGCTTGCGCTGGGTGCTGGCGGAAGCGTTTATTGCGGAATTCGCGCCGCCCGAACACATTGGCAAATACATTGGCACCTACGCCACCATGGTCGGCCTCACCTTTGTCATCGGCCCCTCAGCCTTGGCTTGGTTGGGTGCGGACAGCCCGTATGCGCTGTGGGTGGTGTTGGTCTTGATGTTCATTGGCCTGTGCTGGACCGCCCTGATTCCCCAACTGCCACCCGACCATGACACCGAGACCGCCCGGGTCGGCCTGCAAGGGCTGTGGCATGCGGTGCTGGCCCACCCGGTGATCATGCTGGCGGGGTTTTTGGGTGGTTTTTTTGAACTCGGTCTGTCGTCCATCTTGCCGCTTTACGGTCTGGCCTTAGGACTCGGTGCCAGCACCGCAGCGCTGCTGGTGTCATTCAGCGGCTTGGGCGGCACGCTGGCGGCGTTGCCCGCGGGCATGGTGGCAGACCGTTTTGCGTCCCCTGCTCAAGGACGAAGGACGTTGATGGCGGTCTTTGGGGCGTTGATCTTGGGGTCATCGGTCACCTTGTTTTTCGTGCCCGCCTGGCCACTGCTGATTTGGCCCGTGGTGTTTGTGTGGGGGGCGTGTGGGGGCGCGCTCTACACCTTGGCCATGATCGACATTGGAGCCCGCGAAAAAGGCATCACGCTGGTGAACAGCACGGCGGTGCTGGTGCTGACCTACACCCTGGGCGGTCTGGTGGCATCAGCCGCCTCGGGCGCTTTGATCCAGTGGTCTTCGTCCTTGGCTTTTCCGCTGGTGTTGACCGGTGTGGCGTGCGGAGGCGTGATGGCTTTGTTCAAAGCGCAGCGCCAACCCTCGCTCAACCCAGACGCCCGGGCAACCGCCCCACCCCAATGAGGATGCACCATGTTTTTTGCTGAAGACCTCTCCGCTGTCACCCACGGTATTCAACTCGCTGTGGCACCGGTGTTCTTGCTGACAGCGGTCTCCGGCATGATTGGCACGGTAGCAGGCCGGTTGGCACGCATCATTGATCGGGCGCGTGTGCTGGAAACTCGGTTGGCCGGCGCAGCCGAATCCGACCCTGCGACGGTGCCCGCCTATGACGAATTGCACCGGCTGCGCCAGCGAGGATGGCTGGTAAACGGCTGCATCGCCTTGCTCACTTTGTGCGCCATGTTGATTGGCATGACCATCGTGATGCTGTTCTTGGGTCAAACCGCGCAGCTCAACATCCTGCGGCTGGCCACCATCTCCTTTCTGGCGGGCGTCAGCTGTTTCTTGCTGGCTCTGTTGTGCTTTCTGACCGAGACCTTGCTGGCCACCCGCCTCCTCAAGTTCGGACGACCCAACGTGCCGCAGTAAACCTTCGACGCCACCGGCGACAGCGGGCGAGTCTGCAACAATGTCATAGACAATGCCCCTGCTTTCTGGAGACCCACCGCTATGCCCTCATCACCTCCCCAGCCCGGTTCATTTGCATCCACCTTGGCCCAGCACCGTGTGTGGGGTCAGCTCAAGCCCGCGACATTGAAGGCCTTGTCCAAGCGTTTTCGCACTGAACCCTACGCGGCCCACGCCACCTTGCTGCCCCAAGGCACTTTGGCGACTCAACTGGGGTGGATCGTCAGTGGCGAGGTCACGCTGCAAGACCCAGACCTCGGGCTTTCGGTGCGTTTGCAGCCGGGTGATTTGCTGGGTTTTGGGGCCACGCCTGAGCACCAGTTGACCACTTGGCAAGCCGTGGCGTCCAGCGATTGCCAAGTGGCGTGGCTACCGCCTGAGGCGCTGAATACGCTGTGCTCCAGCCAGCCTGAGCTGCTGGTTTTTTTCCCCTCGGTGCCGCACACGCCATCCGCCCTTGAGGCAATGGACAAAGGGTCTGAATCCGGTGCGTCGCTCAACCTGCTGAGCACACCCATACGCACGTTGATCAAGCGCGAACCCATCACGCTCGCCCCCACGGTCACCATCCGCGCAGCCGCTGAAATGATGAAGGAGTTGCGTGTCTCCTCCATCCTGCTGGTGGAACAAGGCCAGCTGTTTGGCCTGATCACCGACCGGGATTTGCGCAACCGGGTGGTCGCTCAAGGTTTGGACACCGCACGCCCGGTGGCGGACATTGCCACGCTGGCCCCGCTGACAGTCAGCGCCAACAGCCCGGCTTTTGACGCCTTGCTGCTCATGGCGCGCCACAACATTCACCACATGCCGGTGATGGACGGCGAGCGCATTGCCGGCATGATCACGGCCACGGACCTCACCGAACAACACAGCACCTCGGCGGTTTATTTGGCCGGTGACATTTACAAACAAACCACGCTAGCGGGCTTGACCCACATCAGCGGCAAAGTCAAACACCTGCAAAAACATTTGGCCGCCGCCGATGCCAGTGCCTACAGCACCGGCCACATCGTGACCGCGATCACCGATGCGTTGACCGTGCGGCTGATTCAGTTGGCGCAGGCCCAGCTTGGCCCCGCCCCAATTGACTATGTGTGGGTGGCGGCGGGCTCGCAGGCGCGCAATGAACAATCGGCCAAGTCGGACCAAGACAACTGCCTGATTCTGGACGACGCTTACGACGAAGCAGTGCACGGCACCTATTTCAAAACGCTGGCCACCACCGTGTGTGACGGGCTGGCCGCCTGCGGCTACATTCACTGCCCTGGCGAAATGATGGCCATGACGGACACGTGGCGACAGCCCCGCCAGCGCTGGGCGCAGTACTTTCAAAAATGGGTGAACCAGCCGGAGCCCAAGGCCTTGATGCTGACCTGTGTGTTCTTTGACCTGCGGGCCATTCACGGCGAGTCGGCCTTGTTGGAGGGGTTGCGACGCGATGTGTTGGCGCGCACCAAAGGCAACAGCCTGTTTCTGGCTTACATGGTGAGCAATGCGCTCAAGCACCGCCCGCCGCTGGGTCTGTTTGGCACGATTTCGCTCATTCGCGGGGGCGAGCATCCCGGCACCCTTGATCTGAAGCATTCGGGCATCGTCCCCATCGTTGATTTGGCGCGGGTCTATGCGCTGGCAGACGGGCTGGCTGCGGTTAACACCAGCGACCGCCTGGAAGCGGCGGCGCACGCGGGTGAAGTCAGTGCCCAAAGCGCACGCGATTTGCGCGATGCATTGGAGTTTCTGTCCAAGTTGCGCATTGCGCACCAAGCCAGGCAAATCCAAGCAGGACAGGCACCGGACAACTACCTCTCTCTGAGTGAGTTGTCCAACTTTGAGCGCAGCCACCTGAAGGAAGCCTTCTCAGTGGTGCAAACCTTGCAGGGCGTGCTCGGGCAGCGTTACCAATCAGGCCGTTTTTAACGCTGTTGAGAGCCCCCTGTTTGGAGTCGATTAAGGGCTCAGTATTTGAGCCGAGCGTAATAGGTTTTCTCCGCCGCCTCCCGGGCTTGGCGCATGGTGTGAATGCCCATGTCTTGCAACAGTGGAATCAAGCGCAACCAAACTTCAGCCGTCACCATGGCATCGCCCAGCGCGGTGTGACGCCCCAGTACGGTGATGTTGAAGCGCTCCGCAATCGCCTCCAAACGATGCGACTCTTGGTTAGGGTGCACCACCGCCGACAGCAGCAAGGTGTCCAACACCGGGTGATTAAAGACCAGCCCGGTTTCAGCCTCCTTGAGCTGCAAAAATTTCATATCAAAAGCCGCGTTGTGCGCCACCAGCACCGTGTCTTGGGCAAACACATGGAACGCAGGCAACACCTCACCAATGGTCGGCTGGCCTCGCACCATGTCTTGCGTGATGCCGTGAATGGGGATCGTGACGGCCGGAATCATTCGTTGAGGGTCAACCAGCTGCTCGAAACTTTCTTGCCGCAGCAGCTTGCCATTGACGATGCGCGCCGCCCCCATCTGGATAATTTCATCGCCGCCGGACGGGTTCAAGCCGGTGGTTTCAGTGTCAAACACGGTGTAGGTGAGTGACGACAGCGGACGGTCGTCCAGTGCATGGCCCGCGTCCGAGACTTGAAACAAGTCAAAGTCATAAAACTCTGGGCGACTGTCGTGGTGACGCACCTGCTGCGCGGCTTCGCGTTGCTCTTGGGCGTCAGCCAAGGGCAACAGAAAGCGAAAGAAGGCCTCGTGGCGAATGCGCTCGCGCTCAAACCACATCTCACCCCCATGGCGTGCCACCACATCGCGCACGGTGAGCGGGGTGCTCTCCGAGCCAAAGCGCATGGACTCCATCTCCCAGCTCATCACGGTTTCGGTGCTCATCGCCTGCCCGGTCCAGATCAGGTCCAACTGGGCTCGCCCTTGCACCATCTGCAGTCGCAAGCGCAGGAATTTGATCTCAAATTCATCCACCAGCCGAGTCGCCAAGTAACTCAGCGCCTGAATCAGGGTGAAGCTGTCCACCCGCAGCCAAACGGAGGCGTCCACCAAGTCCAAAGACACGGTGCGCTCGCATTGCGTCTCCATGCGGCGCTGCGCGGCCAGCAATAAATCGGTGCCCAACATTTCCTCCATCGGCCAACGGGTTTTCAGGCCTTGGGCCGACTGCTGAGCCAAGTCCGTCACGCGCTTGCTCATGACGCTGACCTCGTCGCGCACCACACTCAAAAAGCGCTCCTGCATGACCGGCTCCAGGTCCGGCAGCGACAGCATGTCCACGGCGGCCTGCATGTTGGCCAGTGAAGAGCGGCTGCGTTCGGTCAAGCCGTGCAGGAGTTGATCGCGCAAATTGCCTTCCTCAAAGGTGCGCGTGACGTTTTCTAACATCAGCACAAAGCCACTCAAGTCGGCAGACGCTCCCGCTTGGTCGCTGGCCCGCACGGGTGCCATTTGCACCCGCAGCAACTGGCCGCTTCGGGTGGTGGTCACAAATTGAGCGGCCGGGTTGGCTGCACCGCGCGCCAGGCGCTGATGAATGCTCTCCAGCGCATGGGCCACCAGCTTGCGGTCGAACACCGCATAAATGGAGCGGCCAATACCGATCAACTCGGCCCCGTCCGCCAAGGCGGGCGCGTCAGACAGCACTTTGAACTGCAACCGGGCCCGGTTGTTGTACAGCAAAATGCGCCCATCCAAATTGCACACCACCACGCTTTGCGTCAGTTCGGCCATGAGGGCTGCCAAACGGTTTCTCTCTTGCTGCACATGCGCGCTGGCCTGCAGAATTTGTTGCGCCATATCGGCACGAAGGTGGTCGCGTTGGGCCGCCAGCTCATTGATGGCCACACCCAGTCCCTTGATTTCTGTGCTGCCCGCTGGCGTCAGGGGTTGGGGTTCCGTCGCCGCCACCAAAACACGGGTTTTTTCCAGCAGG
This sequence comes from Rhodoferax sp., assembly GCA_017997975.1. Taxonomy (GTDB): domain Bacteria; phylum Pseudomonadota; class Gammaproteobacteria; order Burkholderiales; family Burkholderiaceae_C; genus Rhodoferax. Next base: position 4,298 of record JAGODZ010000115.1, on the reverse strand, counting down.
CGCGCCGGGGCGTAAGCGTAGCGCCGGTAAAGCTTGCTCAAACCCACCGCCACCCCGCCCAGCGCCAGTAGCCAACTCAGTGCGAGCAGTGCCATGCGGGGGCCCAAAATGGTGTCCACGGTGGTCTGCTCGTCTGGGGACAAGGTGGACCACAACAAGACCACCGTCAACCCCAGCCAAAGTGCCAGGCCCAGTCCCACCCCCGCAATGGCCAGCCACAGCCGCCGGTCCGCTTTCATGTCGATGCGCCCAACATGTCGGCCACCTTCTTTACCAAATCATGGGTGGAAAACGGTTTGGTCATGTACCCGTCCGCACCCAATGCCAAGCCCTTGGCCATGTCGGTGTCGCGTCCTTTCGCGGTGAGCATCAGAATTTTGGTGTGTTGAAGCGCCTCGCTGGCACGCACCTCTTGGCACACCTCAAACCCGGTCTTGACGGGCATCATGACGTCCAGCAGCACCAAGTCAGGGCGATGGGTGGCAATCGCCTCCAGCGCTTCCTGCCCGTTATGGGCGACGAGCACGGTGTAACCTTCTCGTTTGAGAAGGTACTCTAGGGATATGACGATATTGGGCTCGTCGTCGGCCACCAGTATTTTCTTGTTCATGGGTTGTCTCCTTGTTCTTCTCTCTCACCAGGGGAAGTCGACGGCAGCCAGGGCAGATGAAAGGCAAAGCAGGCCCCCTTTTCAGCCATCGGCTCCAGCCACAACCGTCCCCCAAAATACGCCACGATTTGCTGGCTAATCGGCAAGCCCAGCCCCGTTCCATGGGGCCGCTGGGTGGCATCGCCCCCTTGGTGAAAACGGTCAAACACCATGTGCTGTTGTGCCTCGGGCACACCCGGCCCGTTGTCGCTCACCTTCACCGTCATGCCCGTATCGTCACAGCCCAAGCTTACGCAAACCCGACCACCGGGAATGGGCACAAATTTGGCGGCATTGGACAGCAGGTTCAACAGAACTTGCGTCAAGCGATCCGGGTCCGCCATGAGGAGCGGCACGGCGTCTGGCACCGCAACCTCTACCCTGCATTTTTTTTCTCGGAACAGCTCCGCCGTGGTCGCGACCGATTGCAAGACAAGCGCACGCAGGTCAACCTCCACCGTGTGCCACTCGGCATGGCCGGACTCGAACTTGGCCATGTCCAGCACCTGATTCACCAGCCGAGAAAGCCGCTCTGTTTCGGTGACGATGATGGCCATGAACTGGTGTCGTTGCGCCAGCGCCATGTCCGGTTCATCGCGCATCAGCTCAGCCAGCGCCCGAATCGACGTGAGAGGCGTGCGCAACTCGTGGGTGACCGAGGCCATGAAGTCGTCCTTGAGGTGATCCAGGCTCATCAACTGCTCATTGGCATGGCGCAACTCCTCGGTGGCCCGCTCCAGCGAATGCGATTTTTCCTCCAGCTCCCGCGAGCGGGTGCGCAACTGCGACGACTCATCCAGAATGCGCAGCACATCTTCTGGTGTGAGCACCTCCTCTTCGGCCACCGACGCCACCAGCACCCGGGCGGACGCACTGCCTACCGCACCTGCCAATTGGGTTTCAACAAACTGCACCATCCGCCCATCGGGACGGATGGCAGCCACTTGCCCGACGCCTGTGTCCTGGGCGTAGGTGAGAAACAGTTGACGGGCTCTGGCCGCTCCAAGAAAGCGCTCACACAGGCGCAACAGGTCCGGCACAGTGGCCCGCCCGCGCCAGAACACCGGGCTGGCTGACGTCGTGCGTTTGAACACATCCACAAACATCAGGGCTTGACTCGCCTCCAACCCGGAAGGGGCTTTCAGCAAAGACAGGCCGACATACGCAGCCCCATTCACCAGCAGACTCCAAAACAAAGAGTGCGTTAGGTTGTCCAGGCCGGTCAACCCCAGCAGGTGCTCGGGCTTCAACCAAGCCACACCCCAAGGCCCATCGATGACAAAGTCGGGCGAAAACAACCAGCCCGACTTGGCAATCGACGGCAACATCAGGGTGTAAGACCACATCAAAAATCCCGCCAACAGTCCGACTAGCGCGCCACGTTGCGTTCCGCCTTTCCAGTACAAGCCCCCCAGCACAGCAGGCGCAAACTGGGCGACGGCAGCAAAACTGATCAAACCAATGCTGACCAAGGCATAGGCTTCACCGGCCAGGTGAAAGTAGGTGTAACCCAACACCAGCACCCCGAGAATGGCGGCACGTCGAATAGACAACAACAGGCCGGAGACATCACGCCCCACATCGGGACGCACATGGCGAGAGCGCAACAACAGCGGCAACACCAACTCATTGCTAACCATGGTGGAGACCGCAATCGTCTCCACAATCACCATCCCCGTGGCCGCTGAGAGCCCCCCCACAAACGCGAACAAGGCCAGAAAATTTTGACCTGCCGCCAAAGGGAGCGACAGAATAAAACCCTCGGGGTTCATCTGGCCCGGCCCAAAATACAGCAAACCACCCAGCGCAATAGGCAATACAAACAGGTTGATGGCCAACAGGTACAGCGGAAACACCCACACCGCGCGACGCAAGTGACTCTCGCGCACGTTCTCGATCACCATCACCTGAAACTGGCGTGGCAAAAACAACACTGACAGCATCGACAGCAACGTCATGGCGAACCATTGTGTCCAGGCAAACTGACCGCCTTGCTCCAGCCGCAGTAAAGCAGCCAACTCAGGCACGGCGCGCACACGGGTAAACAGGTCACCCAAACCGTCAAACAAGCCATACACCACGAACCCACCCACGGCCAAAAAAGCGACCAATTTAACAATCGACTCAAAGGCAATGGCAGCCACCATGCCTTCGTGGCGTTCAGTGGTGTCCAAGTGGCGTGCGCCAAACACCATGGCAAACCCAGCCAAGACCAGTGCCACATAAAAAGTGCTGTCTTGGCTCCACGCCACCCGCTCCACCAGCGGTGCACCCAAGGGCGCGGTCAACAAGGCATACCCCGCCGACACCGCTTTGAGCTGCAACGCAATATAAGGAACGATGCCCACCACCGCAATCAAGGTCACCAGCCCCGCCAGCAGCGGGCTTTTGCCATAACGGCTGCCAATAAAGTCAGCAATGGAGGTGATGCGGTACGCCCTTGCAATGCGCATCATTTTGCGAACCACCACCCAGCCCAACACCATGGCCAACGTAGGCCCCAGGTAAATCGGCAAAAACCAAACCCCGCCCGAGGCCGCGCGACCCACACTCCCAAAATACGTCCACGCGGTGCAGTACACCGCCAGCGACAAGGCGTACGTCCACGGGTTGGCAAGCAAAGAACGGCCCTGAGTGGCGCGCCAGTCACCGTAATAAGCCACGGCGAACAAGACCAGTAAATAGGCAAACGAGACCCCAACCACCAGCGCAGGCGAGAGCATGCTCAATCGCCTTGAGAGGCGTCTCCAGGGCGTTCCATCAGCCAGGCCAAGACGGCAATCAGCACCGCCCAGAGCGTGAACAAGGCCGCCGGGAAAAAGGGAACACCCAAGAAGAGGACGTCTTGGTCCCACAAGGCCAGCAACGGAAAGTTGAACAGCAACCAACCGCCGACAAATAGCGCGATCAAGCGCTGTGAACGAAGTCCTGCCATATTGAACCTCCTTGGCTTGCTGTGATGCACACAACCTGACACCGTTTGGTCTCAGGTCTTGGACTTACCCCAATGGGTATGGGCTTGCCGTGACAAGGCGAAGCTGGCAAAGAATTTACACCAAATAGTACTGCCCGCAATCGCACTCCAGGTTTGGTATTCCAATGCGCCTGAAAGAACGCAGAGGATGACCCCCACCACAATGATGCCCGCTACCAAATTGATACCCGCTTCATAAGGCGCATATTTCTCAGGGTGGGGGGGCAGCACCCCGCCCTTGAGCGCCACATCGGCAAAATCTCGACCCACGATGATGCGCCACGCGCGACGAAGCCAAACAAAGCCAATGGGAAAGAGTGCCAAAAAAAGTATCCAGGTCATTGCGACACTGATATCAAAAACCATGCAAAACCCCTTGTGCCCGCTGGGTGCGGACGGTTCAGTAAAAAGGCCCTGCCAGCAGGGCTGGCAGGGCCTTTATTGTCACCCTTGCCTCGGTAAAAAGGCAGGAGCAAGACTCAGACAGTCATCAACGCACTTAGTGTCCGCCTGTGACCAATTTAGAGCCGCGTGGAATACGCACCGCCTCAACCATGTCCTGAATATGCGCGGGGGCCGCTTTGGTGACTTTGAACACCAAGTAAGCTACCACGAAGTTCACCATGGCGCCAACGGCTCCAAACGCTTCAGGCGTGATGCCGAAGAAGCTGTTGG
>JAGODZ010000352.1 GCA_017997975.1 Rhodoferax sp. | reverse complement strand
GTGCGAATTCATCACAGCGGCGAGACGAGCCGCACCGAAAGGCCGCTACACGGTGTCTCGTGCACGCAGCAACTTTGGTTTGCTCAAGGGGTGTGAAGTTGTTCTGCTGCCCCCTATTGCTATAAATTTTGAAGCGCTTTGCGCAATCTGCACTTGGGCTAGAGGCCTATTTGGCACTCAACTTTGGTTGGCAAAAACGGTGCAGCACCAGCCGGGTGATGTGCTGAGGCAGTATGTGCTTTGAAACGTGTCTCTGAGGCGTGCGCGGTGCCGTTGTGGCGGTGGGCGGCGGGGTGCGCATGCCGGTTCGTTCGCGCCAGCCCTTGCAAGATGTACTCACTGCGGTGCGTTTAGGTCGCCCGGTGGCGCAAGGTGGTTTTGGCTTGCGCGCGTCATATCTTGTGCCAAGGACGAGGCTTGGCGGCGAATTCGGCGGTGTGTTACGGCCTGACTTTTGTCACGCTGGAGGATGACCCCGGTACCGTCAATGTGATTGTGTGGAAGTCGCTGCAAGAACGGCAACGCCCAGAACTCATGCATTCACGCCTGCTGGCGGTGTACGGCGTGTGGCAACGCGACGCAAAAACAGGCGGGCAAGTCCGCCACCTGATTGCTGGCATTTGAAAGATTTGACGCCCTTACTCAGCGGTTTGGCCACACAGAGCCGCGAGTTTCATTGAGCCTAACGCGGCATTAATCTGCGTTAATCCGCATGAAACTGGTCAGAGTTTTTGCCTTTGAAGGGGGCGTAAAAGGCCTTGATAGCGGCCATGTCCGCGTCAAGGTTGCCGGTGGGTTGAAAGACGGGGCCCAAGCCGCCTCGCTTCTGGCCGTAATCCAGGTACGCCATGACGATGGGGACTTGGGCACCAATGGCAATGTGATAAAAGCCGGTCTTCCAATAGCGCGCTTTGCTGCGACTGCCCTCGGGTGCCACGGTGAGCTGCAGTGGGCCGCTGGCGGCCTTGATGGCCGCGACGGACGCGGCAACCAAGTTATTGGATTTCTCCCTGTTCACGGGCAAGCCGCCCAGCCACATCATCAGCCCCCGAAACGGGGGCTTGAACAAATCTTCTTTGCCCATCCAGTACAGATCCAGCCGCAAGGCAAAAGCGACCATCAGGGTGTAGGGCAAATCCCAGTTGCTCGTGTGGGGCGCTGCAATAAAAACGCTTTTCTCAGCCCCCGGTGGCAGGCTGCCTTCGACCCGCCAGCCGGTGAGTTTCAGGTAGGCAATTGAGAGCGCGCGCAACACAGTGTTGACAACAGGCGTGGAGAAAATGGTGCGGTGCATGAGGATGGAGGTTGCGGCGGTGTCCCGACAAGGGTGGGGGCCGTTTTGTGGCCTGCTTAGAAAGAATTGAATTATCCCGCAGCATGGGAAGCAGCTCCACATCAGTCAAACATCACAGTTCTGCACGGGTCCGTTGGGTACAGGCTGCTAGCAGCCTGTCGGACTTAGGAATCGTCGGCTGCAAATCGACCGCAGCGGGCTATTTTTCGCCGCTTTCTTACCCAATATCCAGATATTGGGCTGCGAAATCGTCAAAAACTATCCTCGCTGGGGCCGATTTTCGCTTTCGACGACCTAAGCCCGACAGGCTCCTAGGAGGGGTGACCTACCAAACCACTATGATCCCGGTCACTTAAAAACTATCCTTGATAAGAAACCATGTTTGATGCTGTGGATGCCGCGATCCGTCGTTCTGCTGGTAGGCGTGCCATGGTGGGATTGGTAGCCTGTGTGGTGCTGGTCGCGTGGGACTTGGGCCAGCGGGACCACCCACCCACAGCGGCTCAGGCGGCGTGGGCTGTGCCTCAAGCCATGTCAAATACCGCAGCGTGGGTGATTGATGGCCAAGGCTTGATTCCTATGCCTGCCAACACGCCTGCAGCGCATGCCAGCAGTTTGGTGGCTATGCCCGCCAGCAGCCCCGCAGTGGTCAGCGCTTTTTGGTTCGCCGGTTCCCGCGAAAGTGGGCCCGATGTTCAGATTGCTGCCTCGCAGTTCAACCGGGCAACCCAGCAATGGACGCCTGCCCGCTTTGTGGTGAACCGCGGTGAGATGGCGGCTCATCTTGGGTTTGGTGTGCGCCGTTTAGGAAACCCAGTGGCTTGGGTGGATGGTCAACAACGAATTCATCTGTTTGTGGTGGCAACGGGCCTGGGCGGGTGGGCGGCCGCGCGCGTGGTGCATTTGCGCCAGCGTGAACCGTCTTCTCCCCTAAACACCAAGTCATTTGACGTCCTTCGGCCTTTGCCTTTGTCATGGCTTTGGAACACCAGTTTTTTGGTACGCGCCGCTCCGATGGCGCTGCAGGACGGCGGCATGGTGCTTCCGGTGCACTTTGAGCTGGGTATCAAGTACCCCGTGGCCTTGCGCTTTGATGCGCAGGGTGACTTTCAGGGCATGGTGCGCCTGTCACGTCGCACCCATGAGTTGCAACCGACCTTGTTGCCGTTGAGCGATGGACATTGGTTGGCACTGATGCGAGATCAGCGGCCCGAGGGCAAGGTAACGGCTGCTGCAACGCGAGATGGGGGCCTCAGTTGGACTGCTTTGCCCGATCTGCCCCTCGATAACCCTGATGCATCGGTTGCCGGGCTGGCCGTGGCACCGGGGCAAATGGTGCTGGCGCACAACTCGTCTCTGCGTTCGCGCACCACACTGGACCTGAGTCGCTCTTCGAATGGCACGGACTGGACTTTAATTCAGCGTTTGGCGCAGGGCGAGAGCCCCGCCGAATACTCTTACCCTGCGATTGCTTGGGCCGAGGGCCATGCTTGGATCAGCTACACCGACCGACGCCAAAAAATTGCTTGGCAGCGCTTCGCCATGCCGGCAGCCTCGCCTTAAGGTGGTTTCTTCATGTGTTTTGATTCGTTGATGGCGTCCTTTCTTTCCAACCAGCAAGCGGTGTTGCCTGCGGTGATGGCACAGTACGCAGGGCTGTATGTGGCATGGGCCGTGGTGCTGGTGTGGGGGGTGTCGGCGCTGACGACGCATTGGTCGCCGCGCTACCGTTGGAGTGCCATGTCGGCGGTGGTTTTGCTGACGTTGGTGCCAGGCCCGTCGTCGCCCGCCTACTGGCTGGGTTTGGCT
>JAGODZ010000114.1 GCA_017997975.1 Rhodoferax sp. | reverse complement strand
TGGCTTATGAAGTGCTCACCGCCTTCTTTTTGGAAGCCACCATGCTGGGCATCATGCTGTTTGGTCGAGACCGGGTGAGTGAGCGGGTGCACACCTTAGCGACGTTTCTGGTGGCGGCGGGCACCACCGCCTCGGCGTTCTGGATTCTGGCGCTGAACTCGTGGATGCACACGCCCGCAGGCTTTGAGATGATCAACGGCCAGGCCCATGTGACGAGCTGGTTCGAGGTCATCTTCAACCCCTCGTTTCCCTACCGCCTCACCCACATGCTGCTGGCGTCTGGTTTGACGGTGTCGTTTCTGCTGGCCGGCATCAGCGCGTTTCGTTGGCTTAAAAACGACCGTGGCGCCGATGTCATGGCCTCGCTCAAGACCGGTATTTATGTGGCGGCGTTTTTGATCCCGGTGCAAATTGTGGTGGGTGACATGCACGGCGTGAACACGCTGGAGCACCAGCCCGCCAAGATTGCCGCCATGGAGGGCATTTGGAAAACCGGTGAAGGTGTGCCTGCCGTGCTGTTCGCCCTGCCCGATGCGGCCACGCAAAGCAACCGCTTTGAGATCGCCATCCCCAAGCTGGCTTCGCTCTACCTCACCCATGACTGGAATGGCGAGGTGAAAGGCATTGACGCTTTTGGCGACAAGCACCCGCCCGTGGCGCCTGTGTTCTTTGCCTTTCGCATCATGGTCGGCGTGGGCCTGCTGATGCTGGCCGTGAGCTGGTTTGGCGCGTGGACGCTGCGCCGCCGAGGAGGTATTCAGCCGTGGTTGGCCCGCGTGCTGGTGGGCATGACCTTTGCCGGCTGGGTGGCGCTGATTGCAGGTTGGTACACGACGGAGATCGGCCGCCAACCTTGGCTGGTGCAAGGCGTGCTGACCGCTGCCGATGCGGCCTCCACCGTGCCTGCGGCCAATATTGCCCTCACGCTGGTGCTGTACCTGAGTTTGTACGCGGTGTTGCTGGTGGCCTACGTGTCGGTGTTGTTTTACTTGGCCAAAAAAGCCACGCTCCAAGAGCCTTCATCGCCCGTCCGAGTTCCTTCGGTCGAGCTCAACCGCCTGGGAGCCCGCCATGCTTGAGTTGATTCCTGACCTGACCCAGCCCGCCGGTTGGCTGCCGCTGGTGTTCGCCCTGGTCATGGCGCTGGCCATGCTGGCCTATGTGATTTTGGACGGCTATGACTTGGGCGTGGGCGTGCTGCTGCGCCGTGCCGACGACGAAGCGCAGAAAGACAGCATGATTGCCAGCATTGGCCCGTTTTGGGACGCCAATGAGACCTGGCTGGTGCTCGGCGTGGGCGTGTTGCTGGTGGCTTTCCCCATGGCGCATGGTGTCATTCTGGGCTCGCTCTACTTGCCGGTGGCCTTGATGCTGATGGCACTCACCCTGCGCGGTGTTGCCTTCGACTTTCGCGTCAAAGCGCGCGCCCAGCACAAGCCGCTGTGGGACCGCGCGTTTTACACCGGCTCGCTGCTGGCCGGTTGGTCGCAAGGCTTCATGCTGGGTGGGCTGATCACCGGCTTCAAAGACGAGTTGTGGAGTCATTTGTTCAGCGCACTGATCGGTTTGTGTCTGGTCGCCGCTTACTGCCTGCTGGGGGCCGGTTGGTTGATCATGAAAACCGAGGGTGCGCTGCAACTCAAAGCCGTGCGCTGGGCGCATGCCAGCCTGTGGCTGACGGGGGCCGGTGTGCTGGCGATTTCACTGGCCACGCCGTGGGTGAGCCAACGCATTTTTGACAAATGGTTCAGCTTTCCCAATGTGGTCATGCTGCTGCCCATTCCGGTGATGACCGTGCTGCTGTTCGGCATCATGGCCCGCAGCCTGCAGCGCTTGCCTACGCGCTTGGCACAAAACAACGAGTACGGCGCCGCCGTGCCGTTTGCCTGCACGGTGGGGGTATTTTTGCTGGCGTTTTACGGGCTGGCCTACAGCCTGTTCCCTTGGTTGGTGGTGGACCGCATCACCCTTTGGCAAGCCGCCAGTTCGCCCGAGGCGCTACAGGTCATCTTCTACGGCGTGGTCATCGTGTTGCCCGTCATCATTGCCTACACCGTGTTCGCTTACCGAGTGTTCTGGGGCAAGTCCACGGCGCTGCAGTATTGAGGGATTGGGAGGCGTGCCTTGAAGGGGGGTGCCAGGGTGCCATAACGCAACTCGTTCGGGCTCACATGCAGCCAGTCGGCCCGTTGCGGGCGGCAGGGGACGTGATGCTTAGCTGATAGCAGTCACCCGCTGCATTGTGTGGCAAGCTATTTCCTATCTACACCATCGTCGCCCGGAGGTTATCGTGAGCACACACTTGGAAGTCTTGAAAGCCGAAGCCCTGAAACTAGCCCCCACTGATCGCTCGCACTTGCTTGCGCGGTTGATTGCGAGTCTGGATTTAGACCCTGAGGTTGAAGAGGCCTGGACGCTTGAAGCTGAACAAAGAGAAGCCGAATTGCAATCTGGCGCAGCAGTCGCAGTGCCTGGGCATGAGGCCATCGCCCGCCTTCGAGCACGGCTTGCCCAGTGACCTTTGCGTTGCATCCTGGCGCAGAGCAGGATATTGCCGATGCCCTCGATTTTTACGCCACGCAGGCTGGGATTGTCGTAGCCCAGAGATTTTTGGCCGAGTTCGAACGTGTGGCCAACCTATGGGTACGCCACCCCGAATTCGGAACACCCGCATCCAACGGCCAGCGAGTCTTCCCGCTGCAGGTGTTCCCGTACTCGGTGGTGTACCAACCTATCAACAGCAGCATCCGAGTTCTTGTTGTACGGCACCAGCGCCGCAAGCCCAACTAGGGCGGCAAACGGCACTGATATTGATCCGGGCATCGCGCCATGCGGTGGTTGGATTTGATTTCAGCTGATGCACATTGATGGCCTGCATCAAGTCAATGCCGCCCCTTGACCGTCGCCGCCACGGCCAGCGCGGCCACCACATCACATACCGTTTTACGCTCTTGTAGCGACAGCGTCATGTAGCGCGCCAGCATGTCGCGGTCTTGCATGTTGAGCACCGTCATATCGGTGCCTGAGTCCTGCGCCTTGAAAGTGGGTGCCAAGGTGCCATAACGCAACTCGTCCGGGCTCACATGCAGCCAATCGGCCAGCACGCGCAGCTTGTCTTGCGTGGGAATGGACTTGCCGAGCAGCCAGTTGCGGGCGGTATTGATCGTGATGCTTTCACCCCAATAGCGCAAGTTGAACTCATTGGCGACGAGTGAGGGAGACGGGCGAATACCAATGCCTTTAAGTGCCAGCTGCAGCCGTTCGGCAAACGCTTGAGTTTCAATGAGCTGTGATGCTTTGGACATGCCCCAGAAATTAGGGGGGTGGTCTTGATGAAAAATAATTTCAAGTGATATTTTTTAGAATTACGAGTTACATTCGATAACAAGTAAAAACCGCCATCAAGAGCGCACGACTTAGATCGTTGGAAAACCTGTTTTGGATGGCAAGCAGGTCACCGTCTCGAAAAGACCATCGCAACACGGATTTCAAGGGAGTTTCATGAAAATTAGGCAATTTATCAAGACTTTTGCTGCGTCAATGACTGCGGTTTCAGTTTTGGCTGGATGCGCTACCGCTGGCAAAGATGTGGTCGGGACCTATGTCTCGCCTGCCCAGTTTTCTACCTACGATTGCGATCAGGTGAGGCAAGAAATGGTGCGTATTTCTAGTCGCGTCAATCAGTTATCAGGCCGCCTTGATGAAGCAGCCAACAATGACAAGACAATTGGCGTGGTGGGCGCGATTTTGTTCTGGCCAGCACTATTTGCGCTCGGGGGTACTAAAGGCCAAGAAGCGGAGTTGGCCAGGCTGAAAGGTGAGTACGACGCCCTGCAGGCTGCCAGCGCTCAGAAAAAATGTGGTTGATCAACGAGGCTTCTCTACCTGCTCTGCATTGAGCGGAGTCGTGAACAGAAATCAAGGAAAAATATGAAAAATTTTTATAAAGTTCTGACCGTTGCCCTCGTCATCCTCTTCGCAGGTTGCGCAAGTCCTGCGCGAGTCGATCAAATGACAGCTTCAGGCGGATTGTCTCGAACCGTCCCAAAAGACTCACCACTGAAAGGCAGTATTGGTGTTAAGGATGTGACTGGCGGGAGGGAAACCAATCCAATGTGGGTTTCAAGTGTGTCGAGTGCTGATTTTGGACAAGCGTTAGAGGATTCGCTGCGATCTGCTGGTCTCCTGAACCCTGTACCCAGTTCAGGGCGCTTTCAATTAACAGCCGACTTAGTGAGACTTGATCAGCCTATGTTTGGCTTCGACATGACTGTGACTGCCACTGTTCGCTATTCAGTTGTGGAGCGTAGTACAGGCAAGGAAATCTATTCTCGTGTCATTCCCACCCCGTTCACCGCAACAGTGAATGATGCTTTTGTAGGCGCAACGCGCTTGAAGTTAGCCAGCGAGGGAACCATCAAAAAGAACATTGAGGCTTTGATTGATGAATTGATCAAACTGCAGATTCAAGTTTCGATGAACTAGCCACGGACCCACACAGGCGTTGAATTCCGTGAAGGTTGGGCGAGCGAAGTCAAAATTTGTACCAATTCATCGGCATCTGACCCTCCATCCCAAAGCCGCTGCGAGAGGTGCCGCCAACACCTCTCACGGCTAATTTATAAAAAACAAGGCTGTAACCCTTGCTGCACCTGCGCAAGATGCTATTCATTAAATAGCAATTCAAATCCACAATCCATTCTTCTGACAGAACTGGCCTGCGTCTGTAGCTACTCCCGCTCACGCGTTGATCTATACCTCCAATTGCGACAGGCGGCGATTCGTGGCCTCTCGGTCAAAGTGTTTGGGGTCGAAGTCTTCGCCTAACCACTCCCGGGTGTGTTCATATTCGCTGTCCAGTGGGTCATCTAAGGTGTCCAGCTTGTCGTAATAGCCATACAGGCCGCCGCTGTCCTCCGGCGGGCAGGCATTCTCACCCGCGACACACCGGGCCTGGCGCTCGGGGCTGTCCGACTCTAGCTCGCACTCGATCTGAATGTCATGCTGCCAGCTGTCACCAAAATCGTACGTGTAGATAATTTTGGTCTTGGATTTGGGCTTGGCCACACCGTTGAGACGCGCGATGTCTTCATTGCCCATGCTATTGTCAAAATCAGCGTACTCATTCCTTGATGAAGCGTAGCGTTTCTGCCCGATTTTGAATTCATGCAGATGCTCGTCATCCCAGCCCATCGCGGTTTGAATGACTTGGTGGAGCTGGTACAGCGTGAGGTCGCGCGGCACCTGCACGCGACGCCAAATCAGAGGGTTCGACTCGCTCAAGGAAATCTTGATTTCGTACATTTTTCGGGGTTCTTGCTTGTTTGCCATTATTTGCACCTTGATTAAATTAACACTGTCGAGGCTGAGCTTAGCTGCCCCCTGTTCTCCGTGGCTTAGAGCGCTTGTACGGCGTGTAAATCGTGCCATTGCGGCTTGGTTTATGCGGTAAGGTAATGTCTTTTTGCTAACTCCCAGAATCAAGGATCGACCATGCAGGCAGACAAACGAGAAGTGGTTTATGGCACGGAGGATTTACTCATCAGCCTGTGCAACTCGGTGACCAAGGTGCTGAACATCGCTACGCAGGGCAAAACCCAGTACTCCGGTATGGTGCAGCGCATTTCTAAGATCGGTTTGAAGCCTGACATTGGCTGTTTTGTGCTGTTTGACGGTGGTTTCAATGGGCTGGTGGTCTTGAACTTTGAGGCCAAAACCGCCATGGAGATCTACACCAAGTACATGCTGAACATGGGGATGCCCAAAGACGAGTTGGCCAGCTCGCACACCTCAGACGAGGTGAGCAATATTTTGGGTGAGCTGATGAACCAAATCGTGGGTGACTTCACCGGCAAGATTCGCCGGGAGTTGCAAACCAACATCACCCAAAACCAGCCCAAAATGCTGGTGCTCAACAAGCAAGTCATGCTCAGTGTCGACACCCCTCTCGACCGCCCCGAAATGCGCCGCGTGACCTTCTACACCGAGAGCAACAACATTTTCTATTTGGAGCTGGCCATTGACCGCACCGAATTCATCAAGCTGGTGGATTTTGATGTGAACGAGGTGCCCGACCCCGACGCGCTCATCGCTTTGGAAGATGCCAAACACGAAGCCCCCAATGTGGCATCCGACCCGTCCACCGACGCCGATGACAACGAGGCCTTGATGCGCTCACTGGGCATGTAAATTCATGCAACTTGCCGCCTGGCAAGGGGCATTCCATTACACACAACTCATCGCTGCATGCGGGCAAAGCGCGGGCGCCCTCAACAAACACGGCGATACCGCGCAACCCCCGCAACAGCATTCAACGGTGGGACTGTCTTAGCCTGAATATGTCACGCAGCCGAGTCGAATTTTCTTCTGAATGCACGGAATCCTTTGTGGTTATTGACTATCTCACTATTTAATTAGGAGCAAGCAGCCATGCCAGACAGGGCAATCGCATTTAAATTTCGCTGAAACTGTGGACTCATTTTCGACTGGTTTAAGCGCTTTCTTCGCCTGCCCTCGGGTATTGCTTCCCACGATACGTTTGCACGGGTGTTTCGCCGCTTGGAGAGTCTTTGACGGGCGAGAGACCGGTCTAAAAACGACCGAAAATACGATCGCGTTGGTGCCAACTGTCTTGGTGCGACGCCTCCGTCATGGCCAAGTGGCATGACGGGCACTTTTGAGAACCCACCATGTCTGACTCGATTCACTTTTACGAACCCCGCCACGGTCATGGCTTGCCACATGACCCGTTCAACGCCATCGTGGGGCCGCGCCCGATTGGCTGGATCTCGTCACGGGGCACCAATGGAGGAGTCAATCTGGCTCCTTACAGCTTTTTCAACGCCTTCAACTACATCCCGCCCATCGTTGGCTTTGCCAGCATTGGAGCCAAAGACACGCTGCGCAATGTGCAGCAGACGGGCGAGTTTGTGTGGAACTTGGTCACGCAAGACTTGGCACAGGTCATGAACCAAACCTGCGCAGCCGTGCCACCGGAGGTGAATGAATTTGAGTTGGCAGGCTTAACGTCAGTGGCGTCCCGGCTGGTGAACGTGCCGCGCGTGGCAGAAAGCCCGGTGAGTTTTGAATGCCGTTGCACACAAATCGTGCAGTTGCAAACGACCAGCGGCGACACCGTGCCCACGTGGCTGGTGCTGGGGGAGGTGGTGGCCGTGCACATTGACAAACGCTTGCTGAAAGATGGCATTTACGACACAGCACACGCCGGGCATTTGCTGCGAGCCGGCGGGCCCGCGGACTATTTCACGGTGGGGCCGGAGCAACTGATTCACATGCACCGCCCAGCCTGAGGCACGAGCGACTGCGCTCGACCCACGGCTACACCGCGCAGACAGGGCAGCAGACCCGCATTGACCGCGAGTCGGGCCAAGTCCACCGCTCGCGCAACCTCCAGACGGTTGCGCGAGCGGCTTCAGTGCACCCCAAGCGGTCCGACCGTCCGGCAACAACGCAGGAACGCACAGACGCCCCCGTGCCTTTGCAACACTGCCAACCCACACGCCCTTGGTGCACCAATTCGGGGTGACCCAGCGCAAGGTCATTGCTCGTGAACTGGTTGAACTGCTCACAGAAAATTTGACGGCTCACTTCGGTCACCGACCAACCGGAACGAAACCGAACGGCATGCGCTTTGAGAAGCGCGTGGACGACGTTCTGTGCCAAGGCATACCCGCGCTGGGCTTTTCTCATGCTGGCAAGGAGACCGCCACGGTTAACAAACCAAATCGCCTCCAAATTCAGGAATTTGCCACGAACTTCAGGGCAACACCGTTGTTGCAATAGCGTTGTCCCGTTGGCTTGGGGCCATCATTGAACACATGGCCTTGGTGGCCTTCGCAGCGGGCGCAGTGGTATTCCGTGCGGGGGAAAACCAGCTTGAAGTCGGTTTTGGTTTTAACAGCGCCTGGTAAGTAACTGAAATAACTCGGCCAGCCTGTGCCACTGTCGTATTTCATCTCTGAAGTGAACAAAGGCAGATCACAGCCTGCGCAGTGGTACATACCAGCGCGTTTTTCCATATTCAACACGCTTGAATGGGCACGTTCGGTGTCTTCGTCTCTCAGTACATCGTACTGATCTGCTGTCAAGCGCTTTTTCCATTCAGCTTTACTGAGGCGAAGGGGCTCAATCGTTTGAGGTTTGGCAACTGTCGTAGCCGCTCCTATTGGGTGGGAAATGCCTGCAATTCCCAGCAAGGCCAATAAGTGACGTCGATTCATGATTTGGTTCTCCTAAATTAATTTATCTCCTTTACGTCGAACTGGGTCCGTTTTTCTTTCATTTCGACATTTTTGTAGGTCATGCGCGTTTCTTAAAGCCTCCAACTTGCCCTCTCTTATTCTTTAATGACTCTATAAATACATAGTAGTAGTAGTAAGGGCAGGTCTATTCTGTGGATAAGCCTATAAAACTATTTGAAATCATTGACTTACGATGGTTTGACAGGTGTGGGCTTCTCTGCTTTTCTGGTGTCATGCGATCTTGGACAAGTTTGAGTTTTGTATTTTTCTGTGGATAAGGAGGTACTTCTTAAAAAGTTATCCACAGGCTTATCTTTTAGGCCTAAAACGAAACTTTGATTTCACATCGTGTTGGTGTGGCGGCAAGCAGTCAGTGGTGTGATGACTGGGGGCACAACCCACTGGCGCAGAAGAGCCAAATGCGTCAAGATAGCTCTTTTGCTTGGCACGAGATAGGTGAATTAATGAACCTGACAACAGAAGGTCTGGAACGTTTTGTAGAGGCGCAGAACCGCGTTTACGAAACGGTTTGTGATGAGCTTGCGATGGGCGAAAAGACCACCCATTGGATGTGGTTCATCTTTCCGCAGTTTCGCGACTTAGGTCGCAGTCCGATTGCGCGTCACTTTGCTATTCAGTCAGCGGACGAAGCCTTGGATTACTGGCAGCATCCGATCCTGGGCCCGCGCCTGCGAGAGTGCACTCAGTTGGCTGTGACACAACCCACCAGCACAGCCCATGATTTGTTGGGTTCGCCCGATGACCTGAAGTTCAAATCCTGCATGACGCTGTTTTCTTTGGTAGCGCCAGACGAGCCCGTGTTCAAACAGGCTTTGCTTCGTTTTTTCGGCGGCCGTCCTGATGAAAACACCTTGAAATTGTTGGTAAAAGTGCCACCGCACTGATGGAGTGGACCTTGTTTTGGCAACACACTTGGTTCTGATGAACCCTTTGATCGAGATGCGCGGCAAACTTCGCCGTTCAGGGCGGAGAGGATAGCGCGGACACCATAGGTGTACTGACTTTAGCTTCACCGAAGCTGCGTTTTTAGTGTGGTGTTTGCTGTTGCTCGATGTACTGACGTATCACGGCAATCGGTGCGCCGCCACAACTGCCCGCAAAGTAGGAGGGCGACCAGAGCATGTTGCCCCACAGCTTTTTTTGGATGCTCGGATAGTTCTTCTTGCGCACCAGGCGGCTGGATACCCCCTTGAGACTGTTCACCAGGTTCGACACCGCCACCTTCGGCGGGTAGTTCACCAGCAGGTGAACGTGGTCATCTTCCCCATCAAACTCGACCAGCTCCGCTTCAAAGTCAAGGCAGGTTTGCGCGAAGATCACGCGCAAGTCATTCAGAATTTCTTTGGTGAAGACCTCACGCCGGTATTTGGTGACGAAGACCAAGTGAATTTGCATCAAAAATACACAGTGTCTTCCGTGGCGAATGTCTGGATTATTTCTCATAGACCAAGTATAATTTAAACATGCAGCGCCTTCAAGCCTACAAATACGAACTGATGCCCAACGGCGATCAGCAGCGTGACATGCGCCGGTTCTCTGGTGCGTGCCGTTTCGTGTTTAACAAGGCGCTGGCACTGCAAAAAGCCAATCATGAAGCAGGCGAAAAGTTCATCGGTTACGTGGCCATGGCCAAGCGACTGACCGACTGGCGCAATGGCCCCGAGACACCGTGGCTTAAAGATGCCCCGTGCCATCCTTTGCAACACGC
>JAGODZ010000351.1 GCA_017997975.1 Rhodoferax sp. | reverse complement strand
TTGCTGGCAATGCCCCTAAATCGAGGCATGGTGTTGCCCGAAAGGGGTTGGTTTTTAAGGGCGGTGTTCAACGTCTTCTCCCGCGAATCCATTCCAATGTCAGCATCAGCAGCGTGGTGAAAATAATCAGCAAGGTGGCCACGGCCGCAATCGTGGGCGAGATGTTCTCCCGAATGCCAGTGAACATTTGACGGGGGAGCGTCACTTGGCTAGGACCGGCAATAAACAAAGTGACCACCACCTCATCAAACGACGTGGCGAAGGCGAACAAGGCACCAGAGATCACACCCGGCGCAATGATCGGCAGCGTGATGCGGAAAAAAGTAGTCAAGGGCGGTGCCCCCAAACCCAGACTGGCGCGCACCAAATTATGGTTAAAACTCTGCAAGGTGGCGAGCACGGTGGTGAGTACGAACGGAGCGCCTAGGGCTGCATGCACCAAGACCAAGCCGAGGTAGGTATCAGCCAACCCAATTTGCACAAAAAACAGGTAGGTGCTGACACCCACTACCACCACAGGCACCACCATCGGTGCTATCAACAGGCTCATCAGCACGCCTTTGCCAAAGAACTGCACACGAGCCAGACCCACTGCGGCAAGGGTTCCCAGAACCGTCGCCAGCAGAGTGGCTAAGGGTGCAACGATGAAGCTGTTACGAGTGGCGCGAATCCATTCGTCGGAAGTAAAGAGGTTTTCATACCAACGCAATGACCAGCCTGGCATGGGGTAGGACAGGAAGGTGCTGGAGCTGAATGACAAAGGGATGATGACCAGAATCGGTAGCAACAAAAAGAGCAGGATGCCAATGCACAAGATGCGCAGCGCGTACCACCCGAATTTGTCGGCAGCGGTGGCGTAGGCTGGAAAAATGGGAAGGGCGGGTAGTTGCATCAGGCTCATCCCAGGCTCAATTCAGACTTGACCACCTTGCGGTACAAGGCGTACAGCACCAAGGTGGCCGACAACAGCACCGCACCCAAGGCGCAGGCCATGCCCCAGTTGACGTTCACGTTGGTGTAGCGGGCAATGTAGTAACTCAGCATTTGGTCATCGGCCCCGCCCAGCAAGGCGGGTGTGACGTAATAACCAATACTCAAAATGAACACCAGCAAACCGCCCGCTCCGATACCCGGGTAGGTTTGCGGCACATACACACGAAAGAAGGCGGCCAATGGCGAGCTGCCCAAGGACACGGCGGCGCGCAAATAGGTGGACGGTACAGACTTCATCACGCTGTACAGCGGAAGAATCATGAAGGGGAGCAGGATGTGAACCATGGCAATGATCACGCCCAGTCGGTTAAACAGAAGCGGCAATGGGGTGTCCACAATCCCCAATCCCATGAGAGAGCGATTCACCAAGCCATTGGTCTGTAACAACACAATCCATGAGGCAGAGCGGACCAGCACCGAGGTCCAAAACGGCACCAGCACCAAAATCATGAGCATATTGGCTTTTCTGGCCGACAGCGTCGATAGCCAGTAGGCCAGCGGGTAGCCCAGTAACAGTGCAAACACGGTAACGAGCGCACTCATCTCGAATGTACGAATCAAAATGGTGCTGAAGGCGGCAGATCCTTCATCAACCTTGACGATGTTTCCTTCGATATCTCGACGCAGATCAACGGACGCGAGTAAATAGTCGGGTGTCCAGCGAGAACCGTTTTTGGCAATTGCCTGCCAATAGTCAGGCTCTGCCCAACGTTCATCTATGGTGAGCAAGTGCTCTCGCACCTGGGGTGGTGTCAAGCCACCCTCTAGCGGCATGGCGCGGTAGGTGGTCATGATCAATGACCGTGCGCCACTGATTTCACTGTTCAGTCGTCGAGCCAATGCGCCAGCATGAGCCAGTTCATCGACTTCACTGAGATCCTTCGCAATGGCCACAAACGCAGCCTCCGGGGGGGCAGACTTGCGGTCCCAGGTATCCAGAACCTTCACTGTGTTACCCAACACACTGACGACTTCCGGATTTTCTACGGCGCGCACGAGCAGCGCTCCGATGGGCACGATGAAAACTGCCAGTAAAAAAACAAGAAGAGGGAGCGCCAGCGATATCGCGAAAGCACGTTTTCGACGTTCGGCGCGCCGCAATTGGCGCGCCAAATCGCCAGGTACCAAGGTCATGGTGTGTGCCATCGCGATAGCTCCTGTGGAAGTTTACTGAGCAGCCCAAGCCGTGAAGCGCTTTTCAAGTGCTTCGCCTTGGTCGGCCCAGAAGCTCACGTTGAATTGCAGCGCTGTTTTTGAATTTTGTGCCGACGTGGGCAGCATGGCCAATGTTTTGGCATCCAGCTTGGCGAGGGCCTTGGTGTTGGTCGGGCCATAGGAAATGTTTTTGGCGTATTCGGCCTGTGCGTCAGCACTGCTGGCCAGAGCGATGTATTTCATAGCCGCCTCTTTGTTCGGAGACCCTTTTGGGATGACCCAGAAATCGAGGTCGTAAATACCACCGGTCCAAGTGATTTGGAGGTTTTTACCTTCACGCTGTGCCGCGTCAATGCGTCCGTTGTAGGCAGTGGTCATGACCACGTCACCCGCTACCAAGAACTGAGGTGGCTGTGCACCGGCTTCCCACCACTGAATATTGGGTTTGAGGTCAGTGAGCTTCTTAAAGGCGCGCTCCGAGCCCTCTTTGGTCTTTAACACTTTGTAAATGTCTTGTACCGCCACACCATCCGCCATCAAAGCAAACTCTAGGTTGTAACGAGCGCCTTTGCGCATGGCACGTTTGCCGGGAAATTTCTTGATATCCCAAAAGTCGGCCCACGTTGTGGGCGCTGTCTTCAGCATGTCGGCGTTGTAAGCCATCACGGTGGACCATACAAAAGTGCCCACACCACAGGCGTGCACAGCAGCGGGAGTGAAGTCAGCTTTGTTGCCAATTTTGCTGAAATCGAGCATTTCAAACAGGCCCTCGTCGCAGCCACGTGTGATGTCAGGAGATTCCACCTCAACCACGTCCCAGCTGACTTTTTTGGACTCGACCATGGCTTTGATCTTGGCTTGTTCACCGTTGTAGGCCACGCCCACGATCTTGTTGCCGGAGCTCTTCTCGTAAGGACCGAAGTAGGCCTTTTTCTGAGCGTCGCCATTGGCTCCACCAAAGTTGA
>JAGODZ010000113.1 GCA_017997975.1 Rhodoferax sp. | reverse complement strand
CCACAAAGGTGGTGGCGGGGCGGTTGTACACCTCTTCGGGCGTGCCAAATTGCTCCATCACGCCAGCGTTCATAACGATCATGCGCTGCGCCAAGGTCATGGCCTCGACCTGGTCGTGGGTGACAAACAAGGAAGTGATGCCAAGTTCGCGGTGCAGCTTTTGGATTTCTAGGCGGGTTTGGGCGCGCAGTTTGGCGTCTAAGTTGGACAGGGGCTCGTCAAACAAAAACACTTGGGGCTGGCGCACGATGGCCCGGCCCATGGCCACGCGCTGGCGCTGTCCGCCTGAGAGTTCACGCGGTTTGCGTTGCAAGAACGGTCCAATTTCTAAAATCTTGGCGGCTTTGTCGACGCGCGCCTGAATTTCAGCCATCGGCACTTTGGCAATCTTCAAGCCGTAAGCCATGTTGTCAAACACGCTCATATGGGGGTAGAGCGCGTAGTTTTGGAACACCATGGCGATGTCACGCTCGGCGGGTTCCAGTTGGTTGACCACTCGGCTTCCAATGCAGATGTCGCCGCCTGAGACTTCTTCGAGGCCTGCGACCATGCGCAGCAACGTGGATTTGCCGCAACCCGAGGGGCCCACAATGACGATGAACTCGCCATCGACAATCTCGGCATTCACGCCGTGGATCACTTGGTTGGCGGTGGGGCCTTTGCCGTAGCGCTTGATAATATTTTTGAGAGAGATGGCAGCCATAAACGTCTTGCTATTTAATTGGTAGCTGCTAGCGCCCGTTTAACAAGGGCTAGAGCCTGATTTTTGTCAAAAGTGAATGGGCTTATTTTTCAGTATCAACCAAGCCTTTGACGAACCATTTCTGCATCAACATCACCACCAGCGCAGGCGGCAACATGGCCAAAATCGCGGTGGCCATGACCAAGTTCCATTCGGTCTGACCGTCGCCGCCCGAGATCATGCGTTTGATGCCAATGACCACCGGGTACATGGTCTCGTTGGTGGTGACCAGCAGCGGCCACAGGTACTGGTTCCAACCATAAATGAACTGAATCACAAACAGCGCGGCCATGCTGGTGCGTGACAGCGGCAACAAAATATCCCAAAAGAAGCGCATCGGCCCCGCGCCATCCATGCGCGCGGCTTCTACCAGTTCGTCGGGCACGCTCATGAAGAATTGGCGAAAGAGGAAGGTGGCGGTGGCCGAGGCGATGAGTGGAATCGTGAGACCCGCGTAACTGTCCAGCATGCCCAGGTCGGAGACCACCTTGTAGGTCGGACCAATGCGCACCTCCACCGGCAGCATCAAGGTGACAAAAATCATCCAGAAAAAAAGCTGCTTAAAAGGAAAGCGAAAGTACACCAACGCAAAGGCCGACAGCAGCGAGATGGCTATTTTGCCAATCGCAATCACCAGCGCGGTGATGAGGCTGACCGTCATCATGCGGCCCACGCCCGCATTCGACCCGCCGCTGGCGGTGCCGCCCTCAAGAACAGCGGTGTAGTTGTCGATGAGGTGGGCGCCCGGTAGCGTCGGCACCGGCCGTTGCACCATCTCAGTGGCCGTATGGGTCGAGGCCACAAAGGTGATGTAGACCGGAAAGGCGACGATCAAGACGCCAATAATAAGAATGAGGTGGGCCAACAGGTCCATCGTTGTGCGGCGCTCGACCATCAGTAGTTCACTTTCTTTTCAACGTACTTGAACTGCACAACCGTCATCGCAATCACGATCACCATCAGCACCACTGACTGTGCCGCAGAGCCACCGAGGTCCAGTGCTTTGAAGCCATCAAAATAAACTTTGTAAACCAAAATGGCGGTGTCTTTGCCTGGCCCGCCGCTGGTGGTGGCGTCGATGATGGCAAAGGTGTCAAAAAAGGCATAAACAATATTGATCACCAGCAGAAAGAAACTCACCGGTGTCAGCAGCGGGAACTGGATGGTCCAGAACCGATGCCATGGGCTGGCGCCATCAATGGAAGCCGCTTCAATCAACGATTTGGGAATGCTTTGCAGGCCCGCCAAAAAGAACAAAAAGTTGTACGACAGCTGTTTCCACACCGCCGCCATGACGACCAGCGTCATGGCGTGGTTGCCGTTGATCAAGTGGTTCCAGTCCACCCCCAACCAGCCCAGCCAAAAGGCCACGATCCCAATGCTGGGAGAGAACATGAACAACCACAACACACCTGCCACGGCAGGTGCCACCGCGTAGGGCCAGATCAGCAACGTTCTGTAGATGCCGCTGCCCCGCACCACGCGGTCTGCAAACACGGCCAACACCAGCGACAGGCTGATGCCCAAGCTGGCCACCAGCGCCGAGAAAATGGCCGTGGTCTTGAATGAGGCCAGGTAACTGGGGTCGTTCCACAAATTGCGGAAGTTCTCCAGCCCGACCCATTCCACCGACATACCAAACGCGTCAGACTGTTGCAGTGACTGCAGCATGGCCTGGCCTGCGGGCCAGAAAAAGAAGAGGCAGATCACTGCCAACTGGGGGGCCATCAGCGCCCAAGGCAACCAGCTGGATTGAAAGACGACGCGTTTTTCCATAACAAACTAATTCCGCAGGTTCAGCCTTTGTTGGCTTTCTGGAACCGTTCCAGTTGCTCATTGCCACGCTGAACGATGCTGTCCAGCGCTTCTTTGGCTGTCTTTTTGCCACCCCAGACTTGTTCCAATTCTTCGTCCTCAATCGCCCGCACCTGCAGGTAGTTGCCCAGACGGATACCCCGCGAGTTGGTGGTGGTCTTGCGGATCATCTGGTTGGGGGCGACATCAGCACCTGGGTTTTCCTTGTAGTAGCCCGATTTCTCGGTCAATGCAAAGGAGGCGGTCGTCACAGGCAGGTAGCCCGTGCGTTTGTGGCTGGCAGACTGAACTTCTGGGCTGGAAATGTAGGTGAAGAACTTGGCCACACCTTTGTATTCAGCGGCCTTCTTGCCCGACATGACCCACAGGCTCGCGCCGCCGATCACCGTGTTTTGCGGGGCACCGGCCACATCAGGGTAAAAAGGCAGGGGCGCTTGACCAAAGGCAAACTTGGCGTTTTTCTTCACGTTGCCGTAAAAACCACTGGAGGTGGTGGTCATCGCGCATTCGCCGGACACGAAACTGGCCTCTGGCACGTTGCCCCGGCCTTTGTAAACAAACAGACCCTGCTTGGCCATGTTGCCCAGGTTTTCAATGTGGCGCACATGCAGTGGCGAATTGATCTTCATGCGGGCATCCATGCCACCCAGGCCATTGCCTTTGGTGGCAAATTCCACGTTGTGCCAAGTCGAGAAGCTCTCCAGTTGAGTCCACCCTTGCCAAGCGATGGTCAGTGGGCACTTGTGGCCACTGGCCTTGAGCTTGGCAGCGGCCAAGGTCACTTCAGGCCAGGTGCTCGGCGCTTTGTTGGGGTCCAGGCCAGCCGCTTTGAAGGCGTCTTTGTTGTAGTAAAAAATCGTTGTCGAGCTGTTGAACGGGAAGCTCATCATCTGGCCGTTAGAAGCCGTGTAGTAGCTGGCCACTGCGGGAATGTAGGCGCTGGGGTCAAACTTCTCGCCCGCATCTTTCATCAATTTGGCCACCGGCATGATGGCATTCTTGCTGGCCATCATGGTGGCGGTGCCCACTTCGAACACCTGCAGGATGTGCGGTGCGTTGCCCGCGCGGAACGCGGCAATGGCGGCGGTCATGGACTCGTCGTACTGGCCCTTGTAGGTGGGCACAATTTTGTAGTCTTTTTGGCTGGCGTTGAAATCTTTGGCCAGGTCATTGACCCATTCACCGTTCACCGAATTCATGGAGTGCCACCATTGGATCTCGGTTTGAGCCTGGGCTGACAGAGAGAAAACGGCAGCCAGCGCTGCGGTCGCTAAATTCAGTTTCATGGAGTCTCCTAATGTGAAGGGTCAAAGCGTATCCGAACCACGTGTCATTGTGTTGACACTCAGGTGTCATAAAAATGAGACCGCGATTAGACAACAGATTTGCACCCATGCAGATCAGGGTTTCCATCACGGCGGTGGGTGAATGGTGCACTGCGGTAATATCAGCGCCCAGCTGGTTTTTGAGTCGCGCGACTCATGTTTTTCGCTCTGGCTGCAACCACAGAACCCGATGAACGCTCCCATTCAGATCACACAATTGGTGTCCGAGACGACGATCGCGTCGCACGGCCACGCCCGCATTCGCGAAATTCCCTACAACTACACCTCGTTTTCTGACCGAGAGATCGTCATTCGGCTGCTTGGCGCGCCGGCGTGGGGTTGGCTGAATCAGCTGCGCGAGGAGCGGCGTACCGGGCGCTCCGCCCGCATGTTGTACGAGGTGTTAGGCGACATTTGGGTGGTGCAACGCAACCCCTACCTCCAGGACGATCTGCTGGACAACCCCAAACGCCGGGGGCAGCTGGTGGAGGCCTTACGGCACCGTTTGGGTGAGGTTCAAAAGCGCCGCACCCCGGATTCCGACCTGGCTCGCGATGCCATGGTCGGTGAATTGCTGACAGCGGCCCGGCGCGCGGTGGCTGATTTTGACGCCGCTTTTGTCGAAATAGCGGCCCTCAGGCGCAAGGTGCAACGTGTTTTGAACAAACTCACGGCCAAGGACAACATTAAATTTGATGGTTTGAGCCGTGTCTCACACGTGACAGATGCCACCGATTGGCGCGTGGAATACCCGTTTGTGGTGCTCACGCCCGACACCGAAGCCGAGATGGCGGGGCTAGTGAAGGGCTGTATTGAACTCGGTTTGACCATCATTCCAAGGGGGGGCGGTACGGGTTACACCGGCGGCGCGATTCCTCTGACGTGGAAAAGCGTCGTCATCAACACCGAAAAATTAGAGGCCATGACCGAGGTCGAAATGCGGACCTTGCCTGGCTTGTCCGAGCCGGTGGGCACCGTTTGGACGGAAGCCGGTGTCGTGACCCAGCGCGTGGCTGACGCTGCGGAACGAGCCGGCTATGTGTTTGCGGTGGACCCCACCTCGGCCGAGGCGTCGTGCATTGGCGGCAACATTGCCATGAATGCGGGCGGTAAAAAAGCGGTGCTGTGGGGCACGGCGCTGGACAACTTGGCCTCTTGGCGCATGGTGACCCCCCAAGCCGAGTGGCTGGAGGTGACCCGCGTCAACCACAACATGGGCAAGATTCATGATGTGGAGGTGGCCAGTTTTGAGTTGCAGTATTTCAAAGCCGATGGCAAAACCCCGCTGCGCCAAGAGCGCTTGGACATTCCGGGCAAAACTTTCCGCAAAGAAGGCCTGGGCAAGGACGTGACTGATAAGTTCTTGAGTGGTCTGCCAGGCATCCAGAAAGAGGGCTGCGACGGCCTGATCACCAGCGCCCGCTGGGTGGTGCACAAAATGCCGGGTCATACCCGCACCGTGTGTCTGGAATTTTTTGGCAATGCCAAAGACGCGGTGCCCAGCATTGTCGAAATCAAAGATTTCATGTTCGCTGAGCAAAAGCGCACCGGGGTGCTGCTGGCGGGGCTGGAGCATTTGGATGACCGTTACCTGAAAGCCGTGGGCTACGCCACCAAATCCAAGCGTGGCGGTTTGCCCAAAATGGTGTTGGTGGGTGACATTGCGGGCAACGATGCTGACGCGGTGGCGCGGGCCACCTCGGAGGTGGTGCGCATTGCCAATTCACGCAGTGGCGAAGGCTTTGTGGCCACCAGCCCGGAGGCGCGCAAGAAGTTTTGGTTGGACCGCAAACGCACCGCCGCCATCTCTCGCCACACCAACGCCTTCAAGATCAACGAAGACGTGGTGATTCCGTTGCCGCGCATGGCCGAGTACACCGACGGCATTGAGCGCATCAACATTGAACTGAGCTTGACCAACAAACTGGCGCTGTGCGATGCCTTGGAGGCGTTTTTCACCAAAGGCAACCTGCCTTTGGGCAAGCAGGACGACGCCAGTAGCATTCCCTCCGCCGAACTACTGGAAGACCGTGTCGGCCAAGCGCTGGCGCTGGTGCGTGACGTTCGCAAGCTCTGGAGCCGTTGGTTGCTGGAGGTGGAAACGCTGTTCCCCCAGTTGCAAGACCACACGCTGCGCGCGAGTTGGAAGACGCAGTTGCGCCTGCCGCTGCAGCAGATTTTTACCGGGGGTGCGTTCGAGGCCATCTTGAAAGAATGCACCGCGATTCACCAGCGGGTGCTCAAAGGCCGTGTTTGGGCGGCGCTGCACATGCACGCCGGTGATGGCAATGTGCACACCAACCTGCCGGTCAACAGTGACGACTATGAAATGCTGCAAGCGGCCCATGGTGCGGTCAAGCGCATCATGGCCTTGGCGCGCTCCTTGGGCGGGGTGATCTCGGGCGAGCACGGCATTGGCATCACCAAGCTGGAGTTTTTGACGGATGAGGAGCTGCAACCTTTCACCGATTACAAAGCCCGGGTGGACCCGGAAGGGCGTTTCAACAAAGGCAAACTGCTCCGAAATTCAGAGCTACTCGCGCAGGAGGGGCGGGCGCCCAGTGCCGATTTGACCAATGCTTATACCCCCAGCTTTGGCCTGATGGGGCATGAGTCCTTGATCATGCAGCAAAGCGACATTGGCGCCATTGCCGACAGCGTGAAAGACTGTTTGCGCTGCGGCAAGTGCAAACCGGTGTGCGCCACCCACGTGCCGCGCGCCAACTTGCTGTACAGCCCGCGCAACAAAATTTTGGCCACTTCGCTGCTGGTGGAGGCGTTTCTGTACGAAGAGCAGACGCGCCGGGGCGTGAGCATCAAACACTGGCAAGAGTTTGAAGACGTGGCCGACCACTGCACCGTCTGCCACAAGTGCCTGTCGCCGTGTCCCGTCAAGATTGACTTTGGTGAGGTGACCATGAACATGCGCAACCTGTTGCGCAAGATGGGCAAAAAAAGCTTTCGCCCGGCGGGTGCGGCAGCCATGTTCATGCTCAATGCGACCAACCCCGAGACGATCAAATTTGCCCGCTCAGCCATGGTCAATGTGGCCATCAAGGCGCAACGCATGGCGGCAGACGTGCTCAAGGTCGTGGCCCGCAAGCAAACCAAAGCGCCTCCCGCCACGCTGGGCACCGCACCCATCAAAGAGCAGGTGATTCACTTCATCAACAAAAAGCTCCCCGGTGGCTTGCCCAAGAAAACGGCGCGCGCCCTGCTCGATATTGAAGACAAAGACTATGTGCCCATCATTCGGGACCCCAAAACCACCAGCAGTGAGACCGAGGCGGTGTTTTACTTCCCTGGCTGTGGCTCCGAGCGGCTGTTCAGCCAGGTGGGGCTGGCCACGCAAGCCATGCTGTGGCACGCGGGCGTGCAAACCGTGTTGCCGCCCGGCTACCTGTGCTGTGGCTACCCCCAGCGCGGTGCCGGCCAGTTTGACAAAGCCGAGAAGATGATCACCGACAACCGGGTGTTGTTTCACCGGGTGGCCAACACCTTGAACTACCTCGACATCAAGACGGTGGTGGTGAGTTGTGGCACTTGTTATGACCAATTGCAGGGTTATGAGTTCGACAAAATCTTCCCGGGTTGCCGCATCATCGACATCCATGAGTACCTGCTTGAAAAAGGCATCACGCTGCAAAACGCGGGCTCCTTCTTGTTCCATGACCCCTGCCACAGTCCGATGAAGTTGCAAGAACCGATCAAGACGGTGAAAGCCTTGCTGGGCAACAATGTGATCCAGTCAGAGCGATGCTGTGGCGAATCTGGCACGCTGGCGCTGAACCGGCCCGATATTTCGACCCAAGTGCGCTTTCGCAAGGAGGAAGAAATTCTCAAAGGTGAAGCCCAGTTGCGTGACATGGGCGGGTTAGCACCCCAGGAAAACATCAAAATGTTGACCTCGTGCCCGGCGTGCCTACAGGGTTTGAGCCGCTATGGCGAAGACTTGAAGGGCGGTTTGCTGGAGGCGGACTACATCGTGGTCGAGATGGCCAACCAAATTTTGGGTGACCAGTGGATGCCCGATTACGTTAAAAAGGCGAACAATGGCGGTATTGAGCGGGTGCTGGTGTAAGCCACGCCGGTGCATCGTCGTCCTTGACTGACTCCGTTCCATGGCCGCTGGCTGTGGAACGCCCTTAGATTTTTTGAACAGGTGAGTTCATGGCAGGTTTGCAATCAGGCGCTCCCACGCCGCAGTCGATCACGGTGCACAGCCAGTCTCGCGTGCTGGAAGTGACTTTTTCTGATGGCGCTGAATTTCGCATTCCCTTTGAGTTGATGCGCGTGTACTCGCCCTCGGCTGAGGTCCAAGGCCATGGGGCAGGTCAAGAGACCTTGCAGACCGGCAAACGCGAGGTTGAGTTAGACAGCCTAGAGCCCGTGGGTAATTACGCGGTGCAACCCGCCTTCTCGGATGGCCACAACTCGGGCATCTTTTCTTGGGACTACCTGTACTTTCTGGGCTCCCAGCACGACCGGCTGTGGGCAGACTATGAAGCTCGCTTGAAAGCCGCAGGCGTGGGGCGGGACGCGCCCATGCCGGTCAAGGGCGGACAGGGATGCAGCAGCCACTGAGTTAAATGCTATTAAAAATATAGCTGCTTGCGCACTAACCATAAGAGTTAGAGCCATTTTTTATCAATATTTCGACACAGCCTTGACCCACAATAAGGTTGCAACCTCCCTTTTGAGCGCTCAGCGCCTAGGACGACAGACATGACGACGACACATTTTGGCTACCAATCGGTGGACGAGGCAGAAAAAGCAAAACACGTGCGGGGCGTGTTTGACTCGGTGGCGCCCAAGTACGACTTGATGAACGACTTGATGTCCGGCGGCCTGCACCGCGCCTGGAAGGCCTACACCGTGATGGTGGCCAACCTGCGGGAGGGCCACCAGGTGCTGGACATCGCGGGTGGCACCGGCGACTTGGCCATGGCGTTCTCGAAAAAAGTGGGCAAAACCGGCCGCGTGGTGCACACCGACATCAATGAGGCCATGTTGCGCACCGGGCGAGATCGTTTGTTAGATGCGGGTGTGTCGCTGCCCACGTTGGTGTGCGACGCGGAAAAACTGCCATTCCCCAGCAACCATTTTGACGTCGTGAGCGTGGCGTTTGGCCTGCGCAACATGACGCACAAAAATGTGGCATTGACTGAGATGAACCGCGTGCTCAAACCCGGTGGCAAGCTGCTGGTGTTGGAATTCTCCAAAGTCGCCCCGCCGCTGGAGAAAATTTACGACTGGTACTCCTTCAAAGTGCTGCCGAAATTGGGCAAGTTGGTGGCCGGTGACGACGCCAGTTACCGCTACTTGGCCGAGTCAATTCGCATGCATCCCAGCCAAGAAGAGTTGAAAGCCCTGATGAAAGCTAGTGGCTTTGGGCATGTGGATTACCACAACCTCACCGGTGGGCTGGTAGCCTTGCATGCCGGGATCAAGTGTTAATTGATCCAAGTTCTGTTTATTAACGTGTTGAAGCCAAGCTTTCAACTTCATTTTCTGGAGACTTCATGAAATTCTGGTCTGTGCTTCTGGCCGTGTTCTTGACGCTGGCAGGCATCAATGCCGAAGCGGCCAAGCGTTTTGGTGGTGGCAAATCATTGGGACAACAGTCCAGCAACGTGACGCCGCGTCAAGCAACGCCGGCGAAACCTGCCGCAGCACCTGGTGCAGCCGCACCCGCTGCGCCCCGCAAACCTTGGGGCGCCATGCTGGGCGGCTTGGCAGCGGGCCTGGGTTTGGCTTGGTTGGCAAGCTCCCTTGGTTTGGGTGAGGGATTTGGACAAATCTTGATGTTCGGTTTATTGGCACTGGGCGTGATGATGGCCATTGGCTGGTTCCGTCGCTCGCGCCAGCAGTCGCAAGCCCAAGCACCTCGAAATGCGTCGCCTTTTGCGTTTCAAGGGGCTTCGCCTGCTGCAACGACACCGGCCAGCTACCGTCCTGAGAACGTGGGCAATGATGCCTCGGCTCGTCCATGGGAGCGCCAAGCGACCCAATTTGAAAGTTCACGGCCCGGCACGGGTTCGATGATTGGCTCGGGTTTATCGGGTTCACAGAACTGGGGTGTTCCTGCTGATTTCGACAGCGAAGGGTTCCTGAAATCGGCCAAGGCGAACTTTGTGT
>JAGODZ010000112.1 GCA_017997975.1 Rhodoferax sp. | reverse complement strand
GGTCCAGCAGCCCCAGTCGCAACGCCGCGCGTTGCAAGCGATCGTCTTGGCGCTGTTGACCTCGCACCAGCGCCGTGGGTAAAGCGGTCTGAATCACGTCTAAGCTGTGTCGATTGCGCTGCAAGACGTGGCGCGTTGACAGTTGCAGTCGCTGCGTCACCGACGCCAGCCGGCCCTGCTGGCGAGCCATCAACGCGGACGGGCGCCCAATGCGCGCCGCCGCGACATCCAGGCGTTGATTTTGTTGGTCTAAATGCCGCAGCACGGTGTCTTCTAGGCGCTGGGCGACAAGGTCCAGGGCATTCAGCCACACCTCGCGCGGTTGAGACACCAACTCGGCAGCCGCCGTCGGCGTCGGGGCGCGCAAGTCAGCCACAAAGTCAGAGATGGTGAAGTCGGTCTCATGACCGACACCGCAGACCAGCGGCACGGGACTGAGGGCCACGGTGCGGGCCAACTGCTCATCATTGAAAGCCCATAAATCCTCCATGGAGCCGCCACCGCGAACCAGAATAATCACATCAATGACGGGGAGGTCTTCGTCCATTTTTCGAGACTTCTTCGCAGTCAAATTGGACTCTAGCCCACGCCCTTCCTTCGCAAGGCGATACAAATTTGATAGCGCGCTGATAATTTCCTTGGGGGCCTGACTGCCCTGAACTGACGCCGGAGACACCACCACTGGAATATGCGGCACACGCCGCTGCAAGGCCGTCACCACGTCGTGCAAAGCGGCGGCTCCCAACGACGTGACAACACCAATCCCACGCGGCATCACCGGCAAGAGACGTTTGCGGGCTGGGTCAAACAGCCCTTCGCCTTCGAGCTTGGCTTTGAGTTTGAGGAACTGTTCAAACAAAGCCCCCTGCCCGGCCCGGCTCATGCTTTCGACGATCAACTGCAAATCACCCCGTGGCTCGTACACACCTAGGCGGCCTCGCACCTCGACCAACTCCCCGTCGCGCGGCGCAAAGTCAAGCGACACCGCCGCCCGGCGAAACATGGCGCAACGCAGTTGCCCACTTTCATCTTTCAGTGAAAAGTAACAGTGACCGCTGGCCGCCCGGGAAAAACCCGAGATTTCGCCCCGCACCGTCACCGGATTAAAACGTGCCTCCAACGCGTCGGCAATGGCGCGACACAGGGCGCCAACGGGCCAGACTCGGGTGTCTGGCAGACCAATCGAACGCTCATGCACGGGTGAACCTCCAAGGCACGTCACCTGCGTTGGACAATAATCCACTGTGGGAACGCGCGTTGTCAGGCGACATCAGCAGAGTTTGTCGTGCCATTTGCGCCCTGAAGCGTGTTGATTTCATTGTGTTTTCTACTGCTTATTTTGTAATCAATCGGTCACAAGCGCCACGGGGCGCGGCTTGAGGCCACTTCTCCACCCTGTTACTCACAAAGTTATCCACAGTGGTTGGGGATGAATCGCCCCACTTTCACAGAGCCGTTGTTCAAGTCAAGGTGGCTGCCCTGTCAAAAAGTCCATGGTTCATAATTGCAAAGCTTTTCATCTGCGCGGAGATTCACTTTGTTTTCAATCATACAAGCGGCGGGTTGGCCGATCTGGCCACTCATTGCCTGCTCCATTTTGGGCTTGGCACTGATTATTGAGCGTTTTATCAGCCTCAAGACCGCCAAAATTGCCCCCCCTCAGCTGCTCGACGAGGTCTTGACCGTCTCCCGCACGGCGGTGCCTGCACCTGACGTTGTCACCCAGCTGGAAAAAAACTCCATGATGGGTGAAGTCATGGCCAGCGGGTTGAGAACACTGAATCTCAACCCCCGGTGCAGCGAAGAAGAACTGCGCTCTGCCATGGAAAGTTCGGGCCGGCTGGTCGCCCACCGCTTAGAGCGTTATCTGAGCACCTTAGCCACTATTGCCTCTGCAGCCCCTCTCATGGGCCTGTTTGGCACGGTGGTTGGCATGATCGAGATTTTTGGATCACAAGCCCCTGCCGGAGGGGGGAGTGGTGGCAACCCTGCGCAATTAGCGCACGGTATTTCGATTGCGCTCTACAACACCGCTTTTGGTTTGATGATCGCCATTCCGGCCCTGATTTTCTGGCGCTACTTTCGCGCTCGGGTGGACGCCTATTTGCTCACGCTGGAAGTGGCCTCTGAGCGTCTGGCCCGACACCTCAACACACTGAGAAAGTAATGCGATTCCAGTCCCGCTCCCGCTCGGGTGACGAGCCTGAGATCAACTTGATTCCCTTCATTGACGTGTTGTTGGTGGTCCTCATTTTCTTGATGCTGTCCACCACCTACAGCAAGTTCACTGAATTGCAGTTAAAACTGCCTGTGGCCGATGCCGATGCGCAGCGCGACTACCCCAAAGAGGTGATCGTCACCGTGACCAGCGAAGGAAGCTACACCGTCAACAAGGTGCCGGTGGAAGGACGCAGCCCGGAGGCACTGGCTGCCGCGCTGACCGACGGGGCCAAAGCAGGCAAAGAATCCGTGGTGGTCATCAACGCCGATGCCAACGCCAAGCATCAGGCCGTCATCTCCGTGATGGAAGCGGCCCGCCGTGCCGGCATGAACCAAATCACCTTCGCCACCCAATCGTCGGCCCAAGCCGGGGCCAAGTAAGACCATGTCGCGCGCGGGGCCCAAGGCGTGGCAGCGGGCGCTAACGCAGGCCTGGCTTCACAGGGGTTGGCTGGCTTGGTTGCTCTGGCCCATCTCACGGGTCTATGGTGCGCTGACCCAAGTGCGCCAAAAACTCTACCAAACGGGTTGGCACCGCGCTGATCACTTGCCTGTGCCCGTCATCGTGGTTGGCAATGTGATCGCCGGCGGGTCGGGCAAGACGCCGGTGGTGATGGCGCTGGTGCAGCACCTTCAATCCACCGGCCTGCGGGTCGGCGTGATTTCACGCGGCTATGGTCGCTCAAGCCATGATTGCCGGGAGGTCATGCCGGACAGTGCGGTGAGTGACGTCGGTGATGAACCGGCCTTGATCCAAAGAACCACCCAAGCGCCCGTCTTCGTGGCCGCTCGCCGTGTGGAAGCGGCACAGCAGTTGCTGGCTCGCTATCCGCAGACACAGGTCATTGTGTGCGACGACGGTCTGCAGCATCTGGCCCTGCACCGCGATCTGGAAATTTGCGTGTTTGATGACCGGGGCGTGGGAAACGGCTTTTTGCTGCCCGCTGGGCCCTTGCGGGAGGCTTGGCCCCGGCCGGTTGACTGGGTGCTTCACACGGGCTCCCGTCCCGCGTTTGCCGGTTTCAGAGCGCCGCGTGCCCTGAGCCACATGGCCACAAGTGCGAATGGCCAGCTGACGCCCCTCACCTCGCTGACACCACGGAGCTCATTGGCCCAACCCGACGCGAAACCACTGCTGGCGGTGGCCGCCATTGCCAAACCTGACGACTTTTTTAGCATGCTGCGCGCGCAAGGCTTGACCCTGGATCGAACACTCGCGCTGCCAGACCACTCTTCTTTTGATAGCTGGTCGCGCAGAGAATACGAGGGCTACCAGGTGATTTGTACCGAAAAAGACGCTGTCAAGCTGTGGCACCATCAGCCTGATGCTTTGGCCGTTCCTCTGGTGCTCACTCTGGAGACGGCCTTGTTGCAGCAGCTCGATGCTCGCGTGTCGCACCTTCTATCCCCCCGTTGAGCCCACCGTTATCATTCCGCCATGGACACACGCTTACTTGAATTATTGGTCTGCCCCGTCACCAAAGGGCCCCTCACTTATGACCGGGAGAAGCAGGAGCTGGTTTCGCGCAGCGCCCGCCTCGCCTATCCGGTGCGCGACGGTATTCCCGTGCTGCTGGAAAACGAAGCACGCACGCTCAGCGACGAGGAACTCGGGCTTTGAGCGTTGTTATTCTGATCCCAGCCCGCCTGGCCTCGACCCGCCTGCCCAACAAACCGTTGGCTGACATTGCAGGTGTGCCCATGGTGGTGCGCGTGGCGCAGCAGGTCAGCCACCTGACCCTGCAAGACCAGCCCATTCGCGTGGTGGTGGCCGGCGACAGCCCTGTGATCATTGACGCCTGCAGCCAACACGGTGTGGCCGCCGTCTTGACCCGCTCCGACCACCCCTCCGGCAGCGACCGCTTGGCTGAAGCTTGTCATCTGCTTGGCTTGAATGACGACGATATCGTCGTCAACGTGCAAGGCGATGAGCCCCTGATCGACCCCGAACTGGTGCTCGCCGTCGCGCAACTGCTGACTCAAACCCCGAGCGCCAGCATGAGCACCGCCGCTCACGCGATCGACCAATTCACCGACTATGCCAACCCCAATGTGGTCAAAGTGGTGCTCGACCTCCATGGCATCGCCCTCTATTTCAGCCGTGCCATGATCCCCTATGAGAGAGATCGGCCGCACACCCTTCCCAGCCCAGCGCCGTTGCGTCACATTGGGATTTACGGTTACCGCGTCGGTTTTTTACGGCAGTTCCCAACCCTCTCCCAAGCGCCTTTGGAAATCTCCGAGTCACTGGAGCAGTTGCGTGCGCTGTGGCATGGCCATCGCATTGCCGTACACGTCGCCCAGCAAGCGCCTGGACCTGGCGTAGATACACCCGAAGACCTGGCCCGAGTTCGCCTGCTTTTCCTACCATAAAGCCGGTACTGTGTAAGCTGGCCAGAAGCTGACGCATGCTATTCTTCAACAAAACAACGCATTGTTGCGGGCCTGCCAAACAGGCCCCACACAGCGCTCAATTTTCAATCATCTCCCGAGGACACACATGAAATTGATCCTATTGGGCGCCCCTGGCGCCGGTAAAGGCACACAGGCCACCTTCATTTGCCAAAAATATGGCATTCCGCAAATCTCAACAGGTGACATGTTGCGCGCGGCAGTGAAAGCCGGAACCCCCTTAGGAATCGAAGCTAAAAAAATCATGGACGCCGGCGGCTTGGTGAATGATGAATTGATCATCAACTTGGTCAAAGAGCGCATTGCCCAGCCCGATTGTGCTGAGGGTTTCCTGTTTGACGGTTTTCCCCGCACGCTCCCCCAAGCGGATGCCATGAAGGCAGCTGGCGTGAACTTGGACTTTGTGCTGGAAATCGATGTGCCGTTTGACGCCATCATTGAGCGCATGAGCGGGCGGCGCTCGCATGCGGCATCAGGCCGCACTTACCACGTCAAGTTCAACCCTCCCCAAGTGGCCGGCGTGGACGACATCACCGGCGAGCCCCTGATTCAGCGCGAAGACGACAAGGAAGAAACCGTCAAGAAGCGCTTGGACGTTTACAGCGCACAGACTCGCCCCTTGGTGGACTATTACTCCGAATGGGCCAAAACCGAGCCCGCCAAAGCCCCTCAATACCGCGCCATCAGTGGCACCGGCACCGTGGATGACATCACTGCGCGGGCATTCGAAGCCCTGTCCAAATAAGGCCCCATTGAGCCTGACTTGCAGGCTCAATTCATCAAAGCCAGCATCAGCGCCACCCGAGCCTTCACTGCTGACAAGCCTTTTGAATCGGTGAATTGGCTCGTCGACGTGGGCAGCACCCGGCCCCGAGTACAACGACTCGCCACCACCACAGCCACCCCAGCACTCTGGGCCCGCACCAAAGCCGCTTCTAGCGCATGGTGCAGGGTGCCGTTGCCAGTAGCGGCCACCACCAAGCCCCTCAGTTCACTCGCCTCACCTTGGCCGTTGGTGTTGCACGCCACCAAGGCATCAACCATGGCACCACTGGCACCGGCGTAGTTCATGACCACTTCCACCCTCGGCCAAACGTGACCGTCTGCTCTCCAATTTATAGCTGCTTGCGCAGGGTGGACGGGGGCTATAGGCCAATTTCTTACCAAACGCACACACCCTTCTTCAAGGTAGCCCAAGGGACCGCTGTCACCCGAATCAAACGCATCGACACGGTAGCTGTAGATTTTTTGCACATCGAGCGCCCCATGAACGATGCCCGCACACACGGCCACCACGCCGCTGGCACCCACGGTGCATGCCACGGCCACAGCATCCATCACGTTTTGGGGACCATCAGGTGTCAGCGCTGAAGCCGGTCGCATGGCGCATGTCAGCACCACCGGTTTGCCTTGCAGCTCTTCGCAGGACAGCGTGCTGTGCAGAAAGAAAGCCGTCTCCTCCAAGGTGTCTGTGCCATGGGTGATCACCACCCCAGTCACCTCCGGTTGAGCCAAGTGATGCACCACACGTGCCCGCAATTGCTGCCACACCTCAAAGCTCATGTCTTTGCTGTCCAGTTGAGCCACTTGCTCAGACTGCACACCACGGCCCGCTAAGACCTCATTCAAGCCGGGTATCGCCGCCAGCAATTGCTCTACGCCGACTTGCGCTGCGGTGTAGCCAATGTTGTCGGTCGCAGAGCTCGCGGTGCCCGCAATCGTGCCACCGGTGCCCAACACCACTACTTTTTTTGTCATCGAAGAAAGAGTCACTTGCGAACTTTCAAAAACTGGTTAAAAATACAGTTACTGGGTATCAATACAGTGTTTACTGAGCCACAGCAAAACCACCGCACCTCAAAGGAGTCGCCATGCTTGACAGCCCCAAACTCACCGCGCGCCAACAACAAATTCTGGACCTCATCAAAACAGCGATTACTCGCACCGGCGCGCCACCCACGCGGGCCGAGATTGCCAATGAATTGGGCTTCAAGTCTGCTAATGCAGCGGAAGAGCATTTGCAAGCACTGGCCAGAAAAGGTGTCATCGAACTCGTCAGCGGCACCTCTCGTGGCATCAGGTTAAAAAGTGAAGCCCTGCGCTCACTGAATGAATCACGGAGCAAAACCTTCGCACTGTCTTTGCCTGGCCTGTCCCAACTGGCGCTGCCCTTGGTTGGGCGGGTGGCTGCCGGCTCGCCTATTCTCGCGCAAGAACACGTTGATAAAACCTACTACCTAGAAGACAGCTTGTTTCAGCACAAGCCGGATTACCTGCTCAAAGTGCGCGGCATGTCCATGCGAGATGCCGGCATCATGGATGGTGATTTGTTGGCTGTACAGGCCAGCAAAGAGGCAAAAAATGGCCAGATTGTGGTCGCTCGTCTGGGCGATGACGTCACCGTTAAGCGGTTTCGCCGCAACCAACATCTGATTGAGCTGCACGCCGAAAACCCTGACTACCAAACCATCATCATCGAACCAGGTGAAGCGTTTGAAATCGAAGGGCTCGCCGTCGGACTCATTCGCAACACCATGCTCATGTAAGCGCCCCGCTGAAAGATTCAACATGAAAAAATTGAATACTGCGTCGCCTAAGCTCATGGCACCGCTGCAGGGTTTGTGGCGCTGGTTGATGCCGGCTGTCACTCCAAACGCGTCGAGTAGCGGTGGCGATGATCACGCGTTTCCTGCCCCAACCCTCGACCCCGCCAGGCACACCAAGCAGCGCCCTTGTTTAGTCACCTCTGCGCGAGTCACCAGCCGGCCCCTGCGCGTTATCCGAGTGCCAGACCACGGCGAGGGTTCATCCAACCACGTCGGACGCCTGTTGATTTCAGGACGAATGGCCGACGTTTGCGCTGAACTCGACCGCTTGGTCGCAAACGAGAAAACCCTGCACTAATCCCCTTTAGAGCCCGTCGATCGACTGTGTTACATCTGTCAAATTGAGGTGAGCAGCAGACAAGTAGCCACTTTGCCGAGGCACAATGGGAGGCTATGAACATCGTAATACTCGACGACTACCAAGACGCCGTTCGCAAGTTGGAATGCGCCAGCCGACTTGAGCCCTACCAGGCCAAGGTCTATACCAATACCGTTAAAGGACTGGGTCAATTAACAGTGCGTCTCAAAGAGGCAGAGGTGTTAATTCTCAATCGAGACCGCACTCACCTCACCCGGGCACTGATTGACAAGCTTCCCAAGCTCAAGCTCGTGGTTCAAACGGGCCGCATTGGCCCTCACGTGGATGTGGCAGCTTGCACGGAGCGGGGCATCCCCGTCGCCGACGGCGTGGGTTCGCCTTTTGCGACGGCCGAACTCACTTGGGCATTGGTGATGGCGGCAACGCGCCGGCTGCCTCATTACATGAGCAATCTGAAACACGGGGTCTGGCAACAATCGGGACTGAAAACGAGCTCTATGCCCCCTAATTTCGGCTTAGGCACGCTGCTTCGAGGCAAAACGCTTGGCATTTGGGGTTATGGAAAAATCGGGCAGCTGGTCGCGCAGTACGGCAAAGCCTTTGGCATGAGTGTGGTGGTTTGGGGTCGCCCTGCGTCCCGCGAGCGAGCCATTCTGGATGGCTACGACACCGCTATCGGGCGTGACGAGTTCTTTGAACAGTGCGACGTCATCAGCCTGCACCTTCGGTTGAATGAAGAAACCCAGGGCATCGTGCGCGGCGAAGACTTGGCCCGCATGAAACCCACCTCGCTTCTGGTCAACACCTCACGTGCTGAACTGATTGAAGCAGACGCCTTGATCAGCTCACTCAACCGTGGACGTCCGGGCATGGCCGCCATCGACGTGTTCGAAACGGAACCCATTTTGCAAGGTCACCCCTTGCTGCGACTGGAGAACTGCATTTGTACGCCTCACATTGGCTACGTGGAGCAAGACAGCTACGAACGCTATTTCGGAGCCGCGTTTGACAATGTCATCAATTTCATCAAAGGCACGCCCACCAATATCGTCAACCCGGGCGCACTGCAGGTCAGGCGATAAGACAAAAACAGTTGAACTGTGGGTGATATAGGGCGTTCTGGACGCATCACATTCTGATGTATCCCTTGCCTCAATCTTTTTCAATCAACACGCGGAAGAAATTTAGCTCATGACTCCAGTTTTCCAACACGTCGGCATTGTCGGTGCCGGGGCCATGGGGCGTGGCATCGCGCAAATTGCAGCGCAGGCAGGCAGCCAAGTCCATCTGTTTGATGTGCAAAAAAGTGCCGCTGAATCTGCTCAAGCCGCTATTTTTGCCCAGTGGGATCGGATGGGTGAGAAAGGCAAATTAGAGGCAACTCACGTTTCACTGCTTAAAACTCGCCTGCACTGCGCGGCGTCTTTGGGTGCTTTTTCCCACTGTGATCTCGTCGTTGAAGCTGTCGTAGAGCGACTCGATGTCAAAGCCAGTCTGATGGCCGAACTGGAAGCCATCGTTCAACCCCACACCGTGCTGGCGAGTAACACCTCGTCTTTATCAGTGACCGCCATTGCGGCTAAGCTAAAACGCCCTGAGCAAGTGGCTGGATTCCACTTTTTCAATCCGGTCCCACTGATGAAAGTGGTGGAGGTGATCGAGGGCCTGAAAACAGCCGCAGGCGTGTCTGCAGATTTGATCGCCTACGCACGCCAAATGGGACATACCCCAGTCAAAGCGCGGGACACCCCCGGCTTCATCGTCAACCATGCAGGCAGAGCATATGGGACAGAGGCCCTGCGCATCGTGAATGAAGGCGTCACTGATTTCGCCACGATTGACCGCATCTTAAAAGACCAGATTGGTTTCAAACTCGGACCTTTCGAGCTGATGGACTTGACCGGCTTAGACGTGTCACATCCCGTCATGGAAGCCATTTACCACCAATATTTTGAAGAGCCACGCTATCGCCCCAGTGTGATTACCACGCAGAGGCTGGCCGCTGGATTGCTTGGCAAAAAGTCAGGTGCAGGTTTTTACACCTACGAGAATGGCATCGCCCAAATTAGTGCCGAACCACCCGCACCCCAGGTTGACGACATGCCACCCGTGTGGGTGTCGCCCCGCGCCGCTCGCCGAATCGAATTGTTGACATTGCTCAGGGACTTGGGCGCGAAAATTGAAACAGGCGCATCACCCTCTCCAACCGCGCTGACATTGGTCGCCCCGTTGGGATTTGACATCACCACGGTGGCCGTGGTGGAACGCCTGGACCCTGCCCGGACCGTCGGAATTGACATGATGGTGGACGACGCGAGTAGCAAACGCCGCGTGCTAGCCACCAATCCAGCGACTCGCCAAGACATGCGCCAAGCCGCCCATGCACTCATGGCCCGCGATGGCAAGGCAGTGAGTGTGATCAAAGACAGTGGTGGTTTTGTGTCCCAGCGCGTGGTGGCGGGAATTGTGAACATCG
>JAGODZ010000350.1 GCA_017997975.1 Rhodoferax sp. | reverse complement strand
GCGCGAGCGAGACCGCCGACAGCCAACGTCAATTGCGCGGCGAAGTCCAGCTCGGGTCAAACGCGGCCAGTGCCCAGTTCGGTATCCAAGGCAACACGAGGCAGCGCAGTGACTCGGTCAATAGCCAGCAACAGGTTTTGGTGCTCAACGGTCGCTCCGCCCGCATCGGTTTGCGCAACAGCGTGCCTTTTTGGTTGGTGCAAACCGTGTTCCACAACGGGGCCATGGTGGTGGTGCCAGGCGGGGTGGTGCTGGAAGCGGGAACTGGGTTCAACGCGCTGCCGCGCTGGGACGGACAGGGGTCAGTGGAATTAACCGTGTCCGCGGCCCAAAGCCAAGGGCGTGACGCAAACCAAACCACCAGCACCTCAGCGGTGCTGATGGTGGACTTGGGGGACTGGGTCACGGTGGCCCAGTCGGACCAGCAGTCGATGGGAACCGCGACCCGAGGGTTCGGCGTCAACAACAGCCGACAAACCCAGAGCACTCAGGTGCAGGTTCGGGTCACCGTGCGTTAGCGCTTGAGCACCCCCATGAGTGTTGCAGCCAACTCTTCGGCGACAAACTTGGCCACGTAAGCATCAGCACCCACACTTTTAACATGGCTTTCATTGGTGCTTCCCGTCAATGACGAGTGAATCACCACCGGTATCCCCTTGAACCGGGCATCTTGCTTGATGGTGCGCGTCAGCGTGAAGCCGTCCATCTCCGGCATTTCCAAATCGGTCAACACCAAGGCCACCTTGTCGCGCACGGTTTTGCCTTCCGAGACAGCCTCAGCGGCTAGGGCTTGCAAACGGTTCCACGCTTCCTGACCGGACTTGGTCATGATGAACGGCACCCCCATGGCTTTGAGACCCTGCTCGATCATCAAGCGCGCAACGGGTGAATCATCGGCCGCCAAGACGACCGTGCCAGGCGGGATAGACACCTTGGGCACCCTGGCATCGTCTGGAACCGCCTCGTGCTCCTTCGGAAACACATCGCGCAAAATTTGCTCCACATCCAACACTTGGGCCAGCCGGGTGTTCTCGGCAGCGCCGTCCAGACGGGCAATACTGGTGACCAAGCCGCCGCCCGACCCTTCGGCTGACAGCACATGCTTCCACTCCAGCCGCACAATCTCATTGACCTCTTCCACGGCAAAGGCTTGGGTGGTGCGAGCAAACTCGGTCACCAGCAAAATGCCCAGTCCTTTGGTGGGGTTGCAGCCCACCAGCTTGGGCAGGTTAATGACGGTGATCATTTGGCCCCGAATGTTGGCCACGCCCATCACTGAAGGAGGCGAATTGGCCATTTCAGTGATCTCTGGCATGACCAAGATTTCGCGCACCTTGAAGACATTGATGCCAAAAAGCTCACGCCGCCCGCTGCCTGGCGCCTCGCCCAAACGAAACAGCAGCAACTCGAACATGCTGTTGCTTGCCAAGTTGGTCCGCTCGTCAATATCGCGCATCGAAGAATTGTTATTCATAGCTGTACTGGTTCGTTAACTGAAAAATCACCCAAGGGGTCCGCTTTTTGTCATCTTAGCTGTTTTGGCCAAAAAACCCAGAGCCGCAAAGGCTGTTTGAGCCGACCCGCCAACTCACCCGCCTGCACCCCCCAACCGGCAAAATAGTCAGCCCGCACTGCCCCCCGAATCGCGCTGCCGGTATCTTGGGCGAGCACCAACTTTTGCAGCACCAACGAGGGGCTGCTCGAGGCCAGCCACATGGGCGTCCCGTAAGGCACGCTGGCAGGATCAACCGCGATGGAGCGACCGGGCGTAAGCGGCACCCCTTGGGCGCCACGCGGTCCAAACGCCAAGTCCAGCTCACTCAAACGCTCTTCTTTGAAAAACACCATGCGCGGGTTGCTCCACAGCATTTCACCCAATCGTTGCGGATTTTGGGCAATCCAGGCTTTGATGCCGGGCCAAGTGGCGTCCCGCACGGCGCCCTGATCGAGCAACCAGCGTCCCACACTTTTGTACGGTTGATCGTTGGTGCCCGCATAAGCCAATCGCACCACCCGCTGAGAGCCATCGTCCTCCGTCACGCGAATGCGGCCTGAACCCTGAATCTGCAGCACCAGTGCATCCACGGGGTCAGCCAAGTACACAATTTCACGCCCCCGCAGCGCTTGCTGGGCGGCGGGCAGGGTGTCCATTTCTTGGCGGGTGTACCACGGCTTTCGCTGCCCCAAATTCAGCGGCGGCTGGTACAAGGGCACCTGGAACCCAGGACGT
Source organism: Rhodoferax sp. (assembly GCA_017997975.1). Lineage (GTDB taxonomy): Bacteria > Pseudomonadota > Gammaproteobacteria > Burkholderiales > Burkholderiaceae_C > Rhodoferax. The sequence continues at coordinate 905 of JAGODZ010000350.1, read as the reverse complement.
GGCGTGCGCGACGCATCGAACAACGGCTCAAAGTAGGCCGTTAACAGCCCGTCTGTGCTCGTGCCGTCCACCGGATCCACCCGGTAGGGCTGAAGCCGCGATCGCATCCACTGGCGTTGCGCCGAGGCATCGCCAATGCTCAGGCGGCGTACCTCACCGCAAAGAGAGGCGAACACCGGACCAGGGCGCTCACAACTTTTCACCCAGGCGTTCCACGCTTCATGCAGCGCATCGGTCTCAAAACCCGGTAATTCAGCCCAACGCACCGGCGTCCAGCGGCTTTTCATTTGCACGATTTCACTCGGCAACGGACCCGTATCGTCCGGGTCCAAAATAACCACCGGAGCCACCACGGGCGCGGGCATGGGCTCCCCTGTGGGGGCTTGAATCGGCGGGCTGCTGCAAGCGACCAGCGTGCCTACAATGCCCCCCACAAACAAGGGACGAAGGAGTTTTTTCATGAGTTTGCTATTGCTGGAGGCCTTGGGTGCCTTGTTGATACTGCTACTCATTGTGTGGTGGACCATGTTCTCGGGACGACCCGGAGGCGAGCTTCCGCGCCCCCCAACGAGCGCCGACCCAGCCCCTGCAGCCCAGGTTGAAGGGGAGGAAAAAACGGACCCCTTACGCAAGCCCTGAAAGCAGACCATTCGCATCACACGGCGCTCACAACAGACGGTGCGTTAATGCGGGCAAACGGGTACGGCACGCGGTAAGGTGCTCGTGGTTCAGGTCGGCCATTACCCAACCCGCCGCTTCGGCACGCTCGGCCAATACCTTACCCCAGGGGTCAATCAACAACGACTGCCCCCACGTGCGACGGCCATTGTCGTGCACGCCACCTTGCGCGGCTGCGGCCACAAAAGCCAGGTTTTCAATGGCGCGGGCGCGCAGCAGCACCTCCC
>JAGODZ010000111.1 GCA_017997975.1 Rhodoferax sp. | reverse complement strand
GAGGATAGTTTTTGACGATTTCGCAGCCCAATATCTGGATATTGGGTAAGAAAGCGGCGAAAAATAGCCCGCTGCGGTCGATTTGCAGCCGACGATTCCTAAGTCCGACAGGCTGCTAGCAGCCTGTCGGGCTGCTAACGCCTTAAACCCCTGCGCTGAGTTAGTCGGTGAGGGTTTCGGCCCAGGACAGGGCTTGAAGGTGGGCCCAGTTGATCTGCTGGCTTGTCAGGTTCAAGGTGCCACTGGCTTTTGCAAATGCGGCGTCATCCTCGTTTTCGCAGGCCAAGGTGAGTTCCAAAAAGGGGGCCAAGGGCCCTTGCTGGCGTAGCAGGGCATCCACCACCGTGTCAGGCAGGGCAATGCATTCAATGGCTTGATCCAGCGGCATCTCTAACAGGGTGTCTAACAAAGAGAAAACACCCACAATAAACGCGTCGTCGCGTGTTTCGGGCGTGAGCGACTCTGCGGCCAATAGCTCCATCAGCCGTCCTCGCACCACGGCCAGGTTGGCTACAGCGGGTGATGACGTGGCACCTTGGGAGGTGGTTAAGAGCAGTGCGGCCCAGCGAAACAGTTTTTTGAGCCCCAGCATCATCACCGCGTGGCGAAAGGAGGTAATTTCGTTTCTCAAACCAAAGCCGGCGGAGTTGATAAACCGCAGCAGGTTGAAGGACAGCGTGGGGTCTCGCTTCAGCACCTCTTCGATTTCATCGGTACTGGCTTGCTGGCGAACCAAATTCATCAACTGGATGATGGCCGCCTGAGACGGACGAATGGTTTTGCCACTCACCACAATAGGGTGTGCAAACCAGTACCCTTGAAACAGCGTGAAACCCAGACCTTCTGCCAAGCTGAATTGCGCTTGCGTTTCGACTTTTTCAGCAATCAGTTGGGCTTTGGAGTTGTCTTGCGCTCGGCGCACCATGGCCACAAGCTCACCTTCGGACACCTCCGAGAGGTCGATCTTGATGAAGGACGCCAGCGCCAGCCAACTCAGGCGGGATTCGGTCAGCACCGATGGGTCAAACGCCAGTCGAAAGCCACGGCGTTGGATGTCTTCCAAGGCCAACAGATGCGTCTCAAGGTCGTCGGGGTCGGAGGAATCCAGTGGCGGAATTTCAAGGATGACCCGGTCAGGAGGCACCAACTCAAGGTGTCCGCTGGCCAGTGTGTCAAGGGTGCAGTTGATGAAAATCAGTTTGCGCTCCATCAGCACCTCGCACTCGGCATGTGAGAGCACGTTGAACAACAGGGCCGCATCGCTGGCGGAGGTGGGGGCCTTGCCGTGCAAGGAGCGGTCGAATAACTCAAAGCCAAACACCGAGCGATCGGCTTTCAAAATGGCCTGCCGAGCGAAAGCGGCGGTTTCCTGTGCTGAGCCCTTGGGCAGGGTCAGCGAAGTGGGTGTGTTGGGCATGGTGGTGGGCCTGTGGTCGTTAAGGCATTCTAGAGAGCCAAAGCAAGGTCGTTTGGCGACCCGCAGACCCCCTTCATGCGTTGAGCAGTGACAGTTCCGCTTCATCAAAGCCAGCGGCGCGTCGGGCCTCGACGTTGAACGGTCCTTTAAGGGGTTTGGCACCATAAGTGTGGGCCAGCGTGGCATAGGTGGTGACATGATCGAGTTGTCTCTCACGGCACAGGTGGCGGTACCAGTGGTTGCCAATGGCAACATGGCCAATTTCATCGCGCAATATGATGTCCAGAATGCTCGCCCCAGCGCGGTCGCCGACGGAGATCAATTTAGTGCGTATGGCAGGGGTCACGTCCAGCCCCCGTGCTTCCAGCGTGCGCGGCACCAGGGCGAGGCGGGCCATCAGGTCGTGCTTGGTTTTCTCGGCCATTTCCCACAGGCCGTCGTGGGCGGGGAAGTCACCATAGCGATAACCCAGGGTGTGCAGGTGGTCGCGCAGCAGTTGAAAGTGCAGGGCCTCTTCTTGGGCGACTTGCAGCCACTCTCTATAAAAGCGTTCTGGCATGCCCTCAAACCGCCAAATGACGTCCAAGGCCAGATTGACCGCATTGGCTTCAATATGTGCCAAGGCATGAATCAAAGTCGCTCGCCCCTCAACGGTGCCGACCGCGCGTGGCTTCAGTTCGCCGGGGTGCACCAACGCCGGGTGCCGGGGCCGGCCGGGAATGCCCGAGTCATCATCAATGTGCTCATGGGGATCAATCGTGAACGCGTGCTCAGTGGTGTGGCGAACTTGTGTGGCCTTGTCGTCTGGCGATTCAATGCGTATCAAACGTTGAGCCAACCCGCGCAAGGAGGGCAGCGGGGGTGGCGTGGGGTGGTGTGAGGTGTTTGTGGGGTCAGTTGTCATGGGGCGGGCTCAATCCCTACAATTCTAGGCAACTTGAACAAGGAATGACCATGGCAATTTATGAGTTAGACGGGGTGGCGCCTCACGTGTCGGCCTCAGCTTGGGTGGCCGACAACGCCCAAGTGATTGGCCGCGTGGCGTTGGCTGACGATGCCAGTGTTTGGTTTGGCGTCGTGATTCGCGGAGACACCGAGACCATTCGCGTGGGCAAGGGCTCCAACATTCAGGACATGAGTGTGCTGCATGCGGATGTGGGCATGCCACTCACCATAGGAGAAGGGGTCACCGTAGGCCACAAGGTGATGCTGCATGGTTGCACGATTGGTGACAACTCCCTGGTGGGCATTGGTGCGGTGGTGCTCAACGGCGCCAAAATTGGCAACAATTGTTTGGTGGGCGCTGGTTCCTTGGTGACCGAGGGCAAGGAATTCGCAGACGGCTCCTTGATCGTCGGCAGCCCGGCCCGCGTGGTTCGCCAGCTCAGTCCAGAGCAGATTGAAGGCTTGCGCCACAGTGCGCAGCACTACGTGAATAACGCCAGCCTTTACCGTACAGGCCTGAAAAAACTGGCTTGATTCCGGTCGATAGGCCGGATGTGAATGCGAAAAAATATTGAAACGATTGGAACAGTTGAGTGTCTGAAATTCACAAGTTTTTATTTGATGGTTTGCCTGTGCGAGGCGTCGTGGTGCGTCTGACCGAGGCATGGACTGAAATTTTGCAACGGCGTGCGTCGGCCAGCGAGGCAAGCGCCTATCCCCAGCCGGTGCAGGAGATGCTGGGTGAAATGGTGGCCGCCGCTACCTTGATGCAATCCAACATCAAGTTCAACGGCTCTTTGATCCTTCAAATCTTTGGCGATGGGCCGGTGAAGTTGGCTGTGGCCGAAGTGCAGCCCGATTTTGGTTTGCGAGCCACGGCCACGGTCATGGGTGAGGTGGCGGCTGACGCGCGACTGAGCGCCATGGTCAATGTGAACAACGAGGGGAAATGCGCCATCACACTCGACCCCAAAACCCGTTTCCCCGGGCAGCAGCCTTACCAAGGGGTTGTCCCTTTGTTTGGAGACCAGGGTGAAAAGATTGAGAAGTTAAGCGCCGTTTTAGAGCATTACATGCTCCAGAGTGAACAACTGGACACCACGCTGGTGCTGGCCGCCAATGACACCGTCGCTGCGGGTTTGTTAATTCAACGCCTGCCGCTGGAAGGGGTTGGCAACTTGGCCGGCAGCTTGGTCAGCGAGGCCAACGAGGACGAAATTGGCGTGAATGAACATTTCAATCGCATCTCGATTCTGGCGTCCACCCTCAAGCGTGAGGAGTTGCTGACGCTGGATGTGGACACCATTCTTCGGCGTCTTTTCTGGGAAGAAAAAATCATTCGCTTTGATCCGATTGACGGAGAGGCAGCACCGCGCTTTTCCTGCTCCTGCAGCCGAGAGCGGGTCGCCCGCATGTTGGAGGGGCTGGGTGAGGCTGAGGCCAAGAGTATCTTGCTGGAGCGAGAGAACGTCGAGGTGGGGTGCGAATTTTGTGGCAAGCAGTACCAGTTTGACCCAATCGACGTTGAGCAAATTTTTAGACCCACCACGGTCCTCCCTCCGTCGAGCAGCGAGGTCCAATAAGGGGCTAAGCGGTCCAACCAGCAGCGGCTGTATCCCCACCCACCTGCAGAAAACCCGGCATTAGCTTGATTTAATCCGCAGCCGGTCGGTGAACAAACGGTGTTCACAGGGTGCGTCGCTGCAGTTGTCACAGTGCCAAACCCATGCCGCACCTCGGCTGGGTGCTTGCAAACGGTGCGGGCGGGCGAGGGCGTCGATGGCGCGCAGGGCACTGTCGGTTCGCGCGGACCCGGTGCCGTAAATCACGGTGTAGGGCTGTAACGCTGCGTCAAGGATGTGGCGCAAACGTTGGTTCACCTGTTGGCGCATGACGGGTCCATCGCGTTGAATACCATCGGCGACCCATTCCAAATCGAGGCCCATGACCAGCGTGAGATGGGTGTGGCGAAGGTCGCTCAAGGCGCAGGGGTAGAGCGAGTCATCTGAGAAATAGAGGTCGCTGTAGAGTGCCGTCATGATTGGCGGGCTGTCGATGAGCAGAAAATCGCAGGGTGGCGCGGTCTCTGCTTGCCGCATTTGCTCTAAGGCGATGGCGCTTTGTTCATGCGCTAAGGGTGTTCGACCTTCCCGATCACACCAACCCCGCAATACCTCGGGAATCCATACGGCTTTGCTCTCCCCTGCAGACAGGCGGTGAGCCAGTGCCTTGGCCAGTTCTGACTTACCGGTGCACTCTGCGCCCAGAATGGCGATCTTCAACATCGCGGTGAAAACCGGGTGTTCACTTGGCGAACTGTACGTAGATCTCATTGGGCTTGACCATGCCCAATTCCAGCCGCGCCTTTTCTTCCACCATTTCAAGGCCTTCCTTGAGGTCTCGAACCTCGGCACTCAGCTGCTCGTTGACCCGATGGGCTTGTTCGTTCTGCTGTTTTTGCACTTTGAGCTGTTCGACCAGTAGCGCGACGTTGGGAACACTCCCGCGGCCGTACCACAGTTGGGCATGAAGAATCGCCAGCAAAGCGATCAACAGCACCGGAACCAAGCGATTACCCAAGACGCCCCCCTGCATCAGCTGATGTGAACGCGCCGACAGGCGTGTCCAGCACCGTGACCGCAAACACAGGGGCGGGCATCACTCAACGCAGGTTGTAAAACGCGGCGCGACCAGGGTAGACAGCCACATCACCCAAGTCCTCTTCGATGCGCAGCAACTGGTTGTACTTGGCCATGCGGTCAGAGCGGCTCAAGGAACCGGTTTTGATTTGACCCGCATTGGTGCCCACAGCGATGTCGGAGATGGTGGAGTCTTCAGTTTCACCCGAGCGGTGGCTGATCACGGCGGTGTAGCCCGCGCGCTTGGCCATCTCAATCGCTTCAAAGGTTTCCGTCAAGGTGCCAATTTGATTGATTTTGATCAGAATGGAGTTGGCGATGCCTTTCTCAATGCCTTCTTTGAGAATCTTGGTGTTGGTGACAAACAGGTCGTCGCCCACAATTTGAACCTTCTTGGCCAAGCGGTCAGTCAGCAGTTTCCAGCCGTCCCAGTCGTTCTCGGCCATGCCGTCTTCAATGCTGATGATGGGGTATTTGTCAACCCAGGTCGCCATCATGTCGATCCACTCGGCTGAGCTCAGCACCAAACCTTCGCCTTCTAGGTGGTACTTGCCGTCCTTGTAGAACTCACTGGCGGCGCAGTCCAGTCCCAGGGCAATTTGCTCACCGGCGACAAAACCCGCTTTGTCAATCGCTTCAAGGATCAACAAAATGGCCGCTTCATGGCTGTCCACGTTGGGGGCAAATCCGCCTTCGTCGCCCACGGCCACACTCATGCCTTTGTCACTCAGTATTTTCTTGAGCGCATGGAAGACCTCAGCGCCGTAACGAACCGCTTCGCGGAAGCTGGGTGCGCCAATGGGAATAATCATGAGCTCTTGCAAGTCGAGGTTGTTGTTGGCGTGTGCGCCACCATTCACCACGTTCATCATGGGCACCGGCATTTGTGTAGCACCCATGCCACCAAAATAACGGTACAAAGGCAAGCCAGACTCTTCGGCCGCAGCGCGCGCCACCGCCATCGACACCGCCAACATGGCATTGGCACCGAGGCGCGATTTGTTGTCTGTGCCGTCCAAATCAATCAGGGTGCGGTCCAGAAAGGCTTGCTCAGACGCATCCAGACCCAGCACGGCCTCAGAAATTTCGGTGTTGATGTGTTCAACCGCTTTCAAAACGCCTTTGCCTAGGTAGCGAGATTTGTCGCCATCCCGAAGTTCCATGGCTTCGCGGCTGCCCGTGGAGGCACCGGAGGGAACGGCTGCGCGGCCCATGGTGCCGGACTCCAGCAGGACGTCGCATTCGACGGTGGGGTTGCCACGAGAATCAAGAATTTCACGACCGACGATGTCAACAATTGCACTCATTTAATTCTTTCAAGAATAAAAAAATAAAAGGGAAACGACGATAAACCGCCAACGAGGAGCATGCCCATGGTGTTCGCACGCCTAGCGAGGCGTTAAACATATCGACCGCTTCCCAGTACGAGGATTTTAAAATAACCAAATGTTCAAGTATTTAGCGGCCTTGTGAGCGTTTCAATCTTGACGCTGCGCCTGCGAAGGTGAGGCATTTCAAATGCCAAAGTTATTTTCTAGGAAACCATTTTTCTTGGTTACCGTGTCCAGCGCCACCAAGGTTTCCAGCAGCGCCTTCATGTGTTTGAGTGGCACGGCGTTGGGTCCATCGCTCATGGCTTTGGATGGATCGGGATGGGTTTCCATAAAGAGCCCAGCAACACCGACGGCGATCGCCGCACGCGCCAACACGGGCACCATCTCGCGTTGCCCACCGCTGCTGGTGCCGTTGCCGCCCGGGAGTTGAACCGAGTGCGTGGCGTCGAAAACAACCGGTGCGCCGGTGTCTCGCATGATGGCGAGTGAGCGCATGTCGCTCACCAAATTGTTGTAGCCAAAGCTGGCACCGCGTTCGCAAGCCATGAAGTTGTCTTCATTGAGGCCCAGCTCACGCGCGGCAGCGCGAGCCTTGTCAATGACGTTTTTCATGTCGCCAGGCGCTAAAAACTGACCTTTTTTGATATTCACCGGTTTGCCGGATTGCGCCACGGCGCGAATGAAGTCCGTTTGCCGACACAAAAAAGCGGGCGTTTGCAACACATCAACGACCGAGGCGACTTGCGCAATTTGGTCTTCAGAGTGAATGTCAGTGAGCACGGGCAAGTGAAGCTCGCGCTTGACCTTCGCCAGTATTTCAAGGCCTCTCTCAATACCGGGGCCTCGAAAAGTGTTACCGCTGGAGCGGTTGGCCTTGTCAAAGCTGCTCTTGAAAATAAAGGGAATGCCCAGGCTGTCGGTGATTTCCTTCAGCGTGCCCGCAGTGTCCATTTGCAGTTGCTCTGACTCAATCACGCAGGGCCCTGCGATGAGAAAGAAGCGCTTGTCCAGACCGACGTCAAAACCACATAATTTCATCAGAGTTCTGCCTTAGAAGGCGCTTCAGCGGCTTGGTGCACCAAGGCGGCCTTGATGAAGGCATTGAACAAGGGGTGGCCATTCCAGGGCGTCGATTTGAATTCAGGGTGAAACTGAACGCCCATGTACCAAGGGTGAACAGCGTGGGGGAGTTCCACAATCTCAGTCAGTTTCTCGCGTTGCGTTTGCGCCGAGATCACAAGACCGGCCTTGCGCAAAGTATTCAAGTAATTGACATTGGCCTCATACCGATGGCGGTGACGCTCCGTCACCACATCACCGTAAATGGCATGGGCCAAGGTGTCTTTCGCGACATCTGAACTCTGAGCGCCCAAGCGCATGGTGCCGCCCAAGTCAGAGTTCTCGCTGCGCTGTTTGATGGTGCCGTCTTCGTCTTTCCATTCTGTGATCAGGGCGATCACGGGGTGGGGGCCGTTGGGTGCGAATTCGGTGCTGTTGGCGTCTTTCAGGCCTGCCACGTGGCGCGCAAACTCAATGGTCGCCACTTGCATGCCCAAACAAATGCCCAAATAAGGCACCTTGTTTTCACGCGCGTACTGCGCCGCGCAAATTTTGCCCTCCACACCGCGAATACCGAAACCACCAGGCACCAGAACGGCGTCAAACTCACCCAGTTGTTCAGCGTTCTCGGCGGTGATGGTCTCCGAGTCTAGGTAAGTGATCTTCACCCGAACATGGTTTTTCATACCGGCATGGCGCAGCGCCTCGTTCAATGACTTGTAACTGTCGCTGAGGTCGACGTATTTACCCACCATGGCAATGTTGACTTCGCCTTGGGGGTGTGCGGTTTCGTACACCAGATCGTCCCAACGCTTCAGGTTCGCGGGGGGCGTGTTGAGGCGCAGCTTGTCACAAATCAAGCCATCCAAGCCTTGCTCATGCAGCATGCGAGGCACTTTGTAGATGGTGTCCACGTCCCACATCGAGATCACGCCCCAATCGGGCACGTTTGAGAACAGCGATATTTTTTGACGCTCTTCCTCCGGAATGGGACGATCAGCGCGGCAAACGAGGGCGTCCGCTTGGATGCCGATTTCACGCAGCTGCTTGGCGGTGTGTTGGGTGGGTTTGGTTTTCAGTTCGCCCGCCGCCGCAATCCACGGCACATAACTCAGGTGCACAAACGCACTGTTGTTGGGTCCGAGCTTGAGGCTCATCTGGCGCACAGCTTCTAAGAAGGGAAGCGACTCAATGTCACCCACGGTGCCGCCAATTTCAACAATGGCGACATCGACGGCATCGGGGGTGCCAACGCCAGCACCACGTTTCACGAAGTCCTGAATTTCATTGGTGACATGGGGAATGACCTGAACGGTTTTTCCCAAATAGTCGCCACGGCGTTCTTTTTCCAGAACGCTTTTGTAGATTTGACCGGTGGTGAAGTTGTTGGCCTTGCGCATGCGTGTTTCCACAAAACGCTCGTAGTGGCCCAAGTCCAAATCGGTTTCGGCGCCGTCATCGGTGACAAAAACCTCACCATGCTGCATCGGTGACATGGTGCCGGGATCGACGTTGAGGTAGGGGTCAAGCTTGATCAAGGTGACCTTCAAGCCCCTCGATTCCAGAATCGCGGCCAAAGAGGCGGAGGCGATTCCCTTGCCAAGGGAGGACACTACGCCGCCGGTGACGAAGACAAATTTGGTCATGTCAAAGAGAGCGCTGCACGCTCGGGGAGCTGGTAAAAAGTGATTATAGGGGCCACTGTTTTCCGGGCCTCACTCAGACTGGGCGGGCCACGGGTTGGGTATTCTTTGCGAATTCGGCTTGGGGCTGGCAAAAATCAGCCTCTGCTACATTGCTGCCCATGAATGATCTTGATGGAAAACACCTTGTTCTTGGGCTCACGGGCGGCATTGCCTGCTACAAGTCAGCAGAGCTGTGCCGGGCCCTGGTCAAGGCGGGGGCCACCGTGCAAGTGGTCATGACCGCAGCGGCTGAACAGTTCATCACCTCGGTCACCATGCAGGCCCTGAGTCAGCGCGCCGTGTATGGCTCGCAGTGGGATGCGCGCGAACCCAACAACATGCCGCACATCAACCTGAGCCGCGAGGCCGATGCGATTTTGATCGCCCCCTGCAGTGCCGACTTCATGGCCAGGCTGGTGCAGGGGCGGGCGGATGAGCTGCTGAGCCTGATGTGCTTGGCGCGCCCTAGGGCAACGGTTCCGCTGTTGATTGCACCGGCCATGAACCGTGAAATGTGGGATCACCCCGCAACGCTTCGCAACCGGTTGCAGCTGGAGTCAGACGGGGCGGTGGTGTTGGGCGTCGGCCAAGGGGATCAGGCGTGTGGCGAAACTGGAGACGGCCGCATGCTGGAGCCGCAGGAGTTGCTGCACGATGTCATTGCCTTTTTTCAGCCCAAAGCGCTCAAGGGGCAGCATGTGTTGGTGACCGCCGGCCCGACCTATGAAGCGATTGACCCAGTGCGCGGCATCACCAACCTGTCGAGCGGAAAAATGGGGTTTTCCATTGCCCGCGCCGCGCAAGAGGCCGGCGCCGAGGTGACTTTGGTTGCAGGCCCCGTGAGTTTGCCGACACCGCGTGGGGTGACACGGATCAATGTGAAGTCAGCGCGCGACATGCTGGCCGCCGTTCAAGCCCACGTTGAGCAAGCCACGGTGTTTGTGGCCACGGCCGCCGTGGCCGACTGGCGAACCGACCGCTCCTCTGCGCAGAAGATCAA
>JAGODZ010000110.1 GCA_017997975.1 Rhodoferax sp. | reverse complement strand
ATCGAACGCTGCGCAGGCTGTGCGTGGCATTCGAGTGGAAGGCATCTTGCTGGGCGCCGTGCAGCCGGGGCAGGCTGTGGGCACGTATGAGGACGTCATCAAGCGCCTGCGTGATCGGCTGCATTACCTGTACGGTGAAAAGGACAGCTACTGGTTTGACACGCGCCCCAACCTGCGCCGCGAAATGGAGAGCCGCAAGGCCAACCTGAAAGACGCTGACGACGTGATGCCGCTGCTGCGCGACCGCGTGGGCAGGGTGTTTTCCAAGGGCAACCACTTTGCTGGCATCCACGTTTTCACGCCGTCTGCCGACGTGCCCGATGACTTTGGCTTGGGGCCGCGTTTGGTGGTGTTGCCGCCCAATGCGGGTTACCGCAAGCAAGATGAGTCGTTGGCCTTGTTGGCTGCCACCGAGGTGCTGGAAAAGCGGGGCGATGCGCCACGGCTGAAACGCAACCGCCTGATTTTCCTGGCGCCCGATGGTGACGCCGTGCAGCGCCTGCGCGATGCCGTGCGAACCTATCTGGCATGGAAGTCCATTGTGGAGGACGTACAGAACCGCCGTATTGACCTGGGCACCTACCAGGCCGATCAGGCCAAGCGCGCGATGGATGGCGCCGAGGATGGTGTCAAGCAAATGGTCCGCGAGACCTATCGCTGGCTGATGGTGCCGACCGAAGAAATGGTGCGCGGCAAGCTGGCTTTGCGCTGGGAGGCTGTAGCATTGTCCGCGTCAGCGCCAAGCGTGGTCGAAGCGATTGAAAGCAAGCTCAAAGAGGAAGAGTGGCTGGTCAGTGCATGGTCGCCCGTGCACCTGAACCGCATGCTGAACCAGTGGTACTTCAAGGAAGGCGTGACCGAGGTATCGGCCTTGAAGGTGTGGCAAGACAGCTGCCAGTACCTGTATTTGCCGCGTCTGATGAACTCGGACGTTTTCGTTCAAGCGGTAACGGCTGGCTGCGCGAGCCGCGATGGTTTCGGTTATGCCGCAGCCAAGGAGGACGAGCGCTGGTTGGGGTTCCTTTTCGGCCAGTCGGCACTGGTGACCATGGACAACGACAGTCTGCTGATTAGCCATGACGCGGCCATGCAGCACCAGCAGCGCTTGGACGAAGAGCAGCGCGAACGCGCTGCTGCCAGCCAAGCGATTGCAACAGCGGTCGGGAATGCGTCGCTGGCGGGTGCGGATGTCGTGCCACGAGGGGCAGTCGGGCAAGGGCTGGCACATGCCCGGCAAGACGCCACAGCCTCCACCCCGGCCGTAGCATTGCCTAACCGGTTTTTTGGTATGGTGGAGGTGGACGCCACGACGGCCACGATGGATTTTTCGACCATCGTCAATGAGGTGATCCAGCACTTCGCGGCCCAGTCGGGTGTGGACGTGACCGTCACGGTTGAGATTGAGGCGCGCACAAAGCAGGGGTTTGACGCCGGGTTGCAGCGCGCGGTGAAGGAGAACTGTGGCGTGCTGAAATTCCGCTCAGCCAACTTCGAGCAGGAGTAAGCGGCCAGGCCGAGCCGGTCGGCAGGCCCTGCTGACCGGTGGCAAGTTCACTTGCCAAAAAACCCCCTTCTGGCCAACCGGCGTGCTGATGATAGGGTGAGCATTACGCTCTCTGCGGTGGTCTAGATTTTTTCGCGCCGATCTGGCTGGCGCGAGGCGAAGCAGTGTGCAAAATATCACCGATAGATGTGCACATCTCGCCCCGGAGTGCATTGACTTTTGTAGTTCAAAAAACTATAATAGCTACACCACATGGATAACCCAACCTTCGTTTTTTTCATCCGCCTTTGCGCATGTACTGCTCAGTACATACGGTCACCTGCCTGACCGTCATCTAGCGCACAACACCCCCCGTTCTAGTGTTTCCGCTTGACTCGATGGTCAAAAACCATGGAGTCATTTTTGTTGCCACTGATGGCATCCATGGTTTGTTCCTTCTCTTGCAAGGCATCACAACCCAACCATGGAAACACTATGAAAAATTCACCCCATCACCCATCCATTAACGCATCTACCGGTGCACCAAACGCTGGTGCACACAGCGCCGGTGCTCAAACCAGTGCGGCACTCTGCGGATCGCACATTGACGATTCAGAGTTTTTCGTCAACCCGCCCATCAAGCACATTCCCTCCCTCAACGTGAAAACCAAGGAGGGGATGGGTGCCTGGCAGAGCACTCCCACCGGCGAAGAGCTTAGTGAATTGATGCAGGAATATGCTGCGAACAATGGTTGGGAAACGCACGAAACCGCCCCCGTAGTTTCAATCACGCAGCCCAACCCGGCGCCCACCAGTACCCAGAATTCCGTCATTACCGTCGCCGATTGCGATGCCTGGTTGCAATCCACCTACGCCCGTGAGTTGGCCGAGCTGGCCAGGTGGGGCGCGCACGTTCAAGCGCGTGCGGTGACTTCCCCCCATGAGGAAATCAACCCCCGTACAGCGGTTCTTGTGACTATCAAAGATGGTTTGGTGGGTGGTGCTGCGGGGCCAGACGGAGAGCTGACGTTCACATTTGTGGATCTTGACCACCCCAAATTGGAAGTTGGCAACCTCAACATGACGCAGTTCCAGGACATGGTTCGTCGATGCTGGAAAGCACTGCCTTACATCAAAGATGTCTACCAAGCTAGAGATTCCTACATCGCAGCCAGAGGCGGAAATCCTGCCGAAGCTCTTCCTGATGTTGAAGACCGAGCAGGCTCCGTGCAATATCAATGGTTCACCGGCGACAAGTTGCCCAAGATGGACGAAACCGAGCATCAGTATTCACAGCCAAAACTGTTGGCCCTAGTGAACGCTTATGACCAAAAGGCTGATGATGGCGTTTAAGAAAAGCGGCGCATCCACAGCGGCTAAGGCCGCACCCCAAGCCAGCAAGGCCAACAAGCCCAAGGGCAGGTCTAAGCCCAAGGCCAGAATGGGGTCAGATGGCCTGCCCGAGCCCGTGGTCGCGTATTTGAACCATGCACCTGTTCATCCGGTGTTCCTCTATGCCAAGGGCTTGTTCCGGCCCCTGCAAAATGGCACACGCGCCCAAGGTGTGACGGCTGTCGGCCACTACACCAGGAGCGGCCACACCATTGAATGCCGTTGGCGTGGTGATCAGGCCCTTGATATCACTGACCAGCAGGTATTTTTCTACCTGTGTCAGCAGGCGGCCCAGGTCAAAAACGCCATTCGCATTGACGCCGAGCACCACCAGCGAGAAGCCGTTGCAGCGGCACTCAAAATTGACCGGTTTCTGGTGAGCCAAGACGCTCTGGTGGCGGTCAAAGTCACCGGCGCAGACATTGCCAAGGGTATTGGCCTGACCAGCACAGGCACGAACTCCCAAGCAATGCTGGCGAGCTTGGAGCGTTTGGCCAACACCACGATGCAAAGAGACGTAGTCGGACCCGAAGGGCAATCGTTGTGCGCAAAAAGCACGCTGATTGGCTGCCTTGACCGTGGTGATCACATGAGCGTCGTGCTCAACCCCGAAGCCAGCAAAGCTGCCAAAGAACTGACCCACGTGGCCTGGGTCAACATGACCGAGCAACAGAGCCTTAAATCCAAGCCTGCAATGCGCCTGAACGGCTGGTTAAGCGCCTGGGCAAGCCACAGCTCCATCAAGACCATCAGCGCCCCCAAACTCATGGTCAACATCTGGGGCAATGAGCCTGCCACTGCCAACAGTAAAAAAGACCGGATGCGCACTTTAAAGGCTGCCATCACAGAAGTTGCGGCGCTGCCGGGCTGGGTCTGCCAGTTCGATGCCAACGCCGACATAGTCAAAGTTCGCAAGCCCATCTTTGCCGGTGAAGCAGGCACACAAACCGCTTTAACGCGCACCCCAGCCGCTGTGGCCCCCACCAAAGCCGCTGTAACCCCCACCTGATGCGCTGCAACGGCCACCGCATGAATGGGCTAGGCCACGCCAGGCAGGGGTTTCAAGAGGTTTTGCAAAACGCTCTAACAATAATTTAATACTCTTCCAAGAGTTATTTAATTATTGATGGAGTGAGAGTCATCCATCCGCGTTTAAGCGCGTCTGGTCTCCCTCCCTCAATGGCATCGTTCCTTGGCTGAAACGCTTTGACCCACTGGGCTGATTCGTTCTTGCTTTCCTGGCTAAATCGCTGTTAGGCCAGGGATTGGGGTGTGACTTGGTCTGCGCGGGTTTGGACGCCTGACACCATCACAATATCCGTTTTGATGGCTGGGGGCCGATCCCCACTATCGGCGGCAAGCCCGCCTTGTGGGCCCATTGCAGCGCGATTGCGGTAGTTCGCTGCTTGCATAACGTGGCCATCTGACGGCGGGTTCGCATCAGGGATAGAAAGGGGCTGTCTTTCCGGTCACAGGCGCATGAAGAAAATGTGGCGTCAGTTACAAGCTTCAAGCTGATGGGGCAAGTGGCGTAGCGACTTTGAAGACGACCCTCCACGAGGTCCACCACGAACAGTCAGGGGCGAAGCACCATCCCGAGACCTAACCCGATTTTGAGTGGCATCACAGCGCTATTGTCGGGGTGGCTCTTGCAAAACTTGGCGCTCTTACGGCTGTTGGACTACCGACACCTAGCGACTGCCCCCATTGGCCCCGGCGCAAGCCGGTTTTTGTTGCCCCGGCTACGCTGTCAACCCCTGCCGCGCCCGGCCTTCTCCGACACATTGGCACCAGCGAGCCGTCCCGCATCACGCAAAGCATCGTGGGCAGGCACTGTCGCCACATCCCCGGGCGACTGACTGAGCACACATGCGAGCCACAGCAGGCCGCCAAGTATCAGCTCCCGGTCATAGCTGGCTGACGAATCGGCGACACGGCAATTAAACGAAGAGAGAACGACGCCTTTTGATGGCTCTGTCTCTGTCGTAGCACCATCGACAAGGCAAACAGCCAGTCCCGCTTTTTTGACCAAGGCCCCGAGAATGATTTTCTCGTGCGCATCCACTCGCCTGGCGTAGCGTTCAAGGTGTCCACGCCCCACACGCTCCAAGTGTTCTGCCCGTGCTTGCAGTTGCTGGGCCTTCTGCCGCAATGCAGTCTCGCGCATCCGTAGCCGAGCAAGTGAGGGGTCTTCCTGGGCGGCGGCGGGGGGTGTTTCCCGATGAACGGTCATATCTGACTCCTGCTGGTGTTGATGCCCCCGCTTTGATTGCAATGGCCCTTTCAATCTGGCACTTTGAAGGGGAAGCAGTCAAGCAAAACGCGAAGAGAAAGGCCAACCAAGCGCACTGATACAAATGAGAATCATTTGTGTGCGCCTGGCAGGGCCTTCAATACCGAGCAATGCCCCGTGATGACCAGCCCTAGCGGGTTCGTCATCACAGGTCATCCCGCATTCGGTTCGCCCTCCTCGAATTTGGTTTGCCTGCTGGCAACAAAATCAAGGAGGGCGAGACATGGCACTGTTCCACAGCACCACAAAAATTATTAGTCGCAGTGATGCAGGAAATGCGGTTGCGGCAGCAGCGTACAGGAGCGGTACGCGCATGACCTGCGCACGTACCGGCCAGGTCTTCAACTACACGAGGAAGAGGGAAGTCACTTACCGCGCCATCCTGGCACCGGCAGATTCACCAGCCTGGGTCTTTGACCGCACCCAGCTGGCCGATGCCATCGAGGCAAGCGAGACACGGAAGAACTCGCAGCTTTGGCGCGAGGTCCAAATGGCTTTGCCCATTCAGTTGACCTCACAGCAGCACATCCAGCTCCTGACCGAGTACGTCCAAGAGCAGTTTATCAATAGGGGGATGGTCGCCTGTATCGCCCTTCACGATAAAAAGACAGGCAATCCCCACGTGCATATCTTGTTGACCCTGCGAGACATCACCCTCGATGGATTTGGGGCCAAGCGCAGAGATTGGAACGACAAAGCATTGGTGATCCAGTGGCGCGAGGCTTGGGCTACGGCCTGCAATGCAGCATTGGAGCAGGCAGGCAGCACCGAGCGCATCGACCACCGTTCAAATAAGGACCGAGGCATTGACGCACCGGCCACCCAACATCTCGGCAGACGCACTCCGTGGAACGCAGAGCTGTACGACCACAAAGCCGCGTTCAACGCGTGGGTTCAAGCCAGTATCGAACTGGCAAAAGTACAGGCCGAAGTCAAACGGGTGCAGTCGCAAATCATCGACCTGACCACCAGCATAGGCCAGGCCCTGGCAGAACGCGACAGCCGCAAAAAAGGCCGCCCCGACTCGCCCGCATCCAGTGCCGTTAGCACACCGACAACACCGACAACGATTTGGACACCGGCCAGAGAGTTGCGCATTGCACCCGCCAGCGCCGCCAGCTTGCTGCGCCGCACTGGCACATCTACGCGCCAGCAACGCCCGACGGCTGGCGCCAACCCATCAACCCCTCCGGCCAACGACTTGCATAGCGCGCCGGATTTATCCAAGGAGACAAAACTATGCTGACCCTTCTATTTCAACTACTGGCCGAGCTGTTCATCACCCGGCCCCCAGGACTGGAACCCGGCACCCAGTCGCCCCATGCCAAGCGTGCCCTGGCAGAACTCGACAGCCGGTTTTTTCGGATGGAGTTGCCGAGGAGACCCGATGCCGAGTTGGGCAAACTGAACCGGCCATCGCAACTTGGTAGGAGCCGCACACGGGAAGTGGCGCAGCCATCCAAAGCCTCGCAAGCCGTTGACGACTCGTTTGAATGGAGCTGCCAATGAACTCCAACCACCACACCTTGCACCGCCTCCACGACCCGGCGTCGTTCGCCTGGTTGTCCAGTCTTACCCCTGACATGGAAGGCACCGCAGCAGCGAGGGCTCTCTGTTTCGGAATGGACGCCACGTATCTCCACAGTGACATGCTGGCCCACTACCCCAGCCACTTGGTGCTGGCCATTCCTCCCCTGAACGTGCCGCCCATCGAATATGGTTTCGCCTGCACCTCCAAAGGCGAGCGCTGGTTTTGCTTTGTCGTTGTACGCAAGAACGCCAGCAAAAGTGCGGCACTCATTTTTGAAGTGTCGCCCTACGTGCTGATGTTCCCAGCCCACGGCCTGCGCGAGACCGGGCAAGACCCATCGGGCGAATTGGTTGCGGGAAGGGATTACCCATTGACACCCCTGTTGCCGGTGCTGTGCCCCATGGATGGTTTGCCCATTCGCTACGAGGTCTTGCAGCCGGATGCAGGGTCTTATTTTTGCCTGTCAGAGGGCGAGCCCAGTTTGTCCGCATGGCAGACACCACCGGCGAGTCAAGCAGGCCAACAAGGTGTCATACAGGCTGCCGCACAAGGCCAACCGCAGAACGCCCCCATTTACTTCGATGTCGGCAGCCCCGCACTATCAGCCATGCGCGTCAACGGGAATGCGGCCCTCATCAACTTGTTGGGAGATCTTCAATGAACCACGAACCCCCTCACTTTGTCTCCCTGACGCCTGGCCTGGCCAAGGAGCTGATAGCGCAGATGCAGGCCGTTCTGGACGGTGATGCGAGTTACTTTCAGGTGGAGCTGTTGACCGACGATGGCAGGAAAGTGTCTCTCCACCTCGGAGGGCCAGAGGATGAGTAAAGCACAGGCACCACGGCGCGACCTCTACCAGGAAGTGACCGACAAAATCATCGCTGCTATTGAGTCAGGCACCGCCCCATGGCAAAAGCCATGGACGGAACTGGCCGAGCTGGGTTTACCCATGAATGGTGCTAGCGAGCGACACTACCGGGGCATCAACACCATGCTGCTGTTCATGGCCAGCCACGAGCATGGCTACAACGACAACCGCTGGTTTACCTACAAGCAGGCGAGCGAGCTGGGAGCACAGGTACGCAAGGCAGAAAAGTCAACGCCGGTGTATTTCTTCAAGATGCTCCAAGCCAGTGAGCGTGATGGCAACAGCGCCAAGGCATCGCCCAAGAGTGGCACGCCCGGCAAGGACGACAAGCCAAGGCAAATCCCCTTTCTCACAGAGTACCGAGTCTTCAACGCAGCCCAAATCGACGGACTGGTAGCGCAGGAAAAACCCGAGCGCAACTGGACACCGATTGAGGCGGTCAACGAGGTGGTGGCACGCTTGAAGCCCGATATCCGCTACGGTGGCAATCGGGCGTTTTATGCGCCAGGGCCGGGTCGAGATTTTATCCAGATGCCGCATGAGGGAGCGTTCAGTGGCGGAAGTGATTCAACCGGCGCCGCTGATTTCGCCGGCACCTTGTTGCACGAAATTTCTCACTGGACCGGAAGCCCTTCAAGATTGAACCGGCAGTTTGGTGTGTGGGGTACGGACGACTACGCACGAGAAGAAATTCGAGTCGAACTTGCCTCAGCAATGGTGTCGGCCCAGCTGGGCGTGCCCACCACCATCGAGAACCACGCCGCGTACATTGGCAGTTGGGTCAAGCGGCTCAAAGAGGACAAGTTCGAGATTTTTAGAGCCGCCCGTGATGCGGGCAAGATTGCCGACTTCTTGACCGGACGGCTGGTGCTGGATACGGTGGCCGAACCGACCGTTGATGCCGTGACTTCGCCCACTTTGCCATTGCAGCCTACCGCAGCACCCGCAGTCAAAGCACTGTTGGCCATCAAGCCAAAACGCCCGTCAAGCCGCACCAAAGCAGTTGACAGTGTGTCAGCTCCTTCGACGCCACAAACAGCGTTGACGATTTAACTGGATTGCAGCGAATCTTAAAGAGGCCTCCCGCGTGGAGGCCTTTCTGCTTTCTGATGATCGCCATGGGCCTGCCTCATGCCAGCCGAGTCTGTCATGGGGGCATGCGATTCCATGGCGAAGGGTGTGGGCTGTTTGCTGTTTGCTGTTTGCTGTGTGCTGTGCGCTGGTGTGCTGTGCGCTGGTGTGCGACGGTGTCCTGGGTGCGTTCCTTGTGCAGCGCGAAAGGAACCGACCCCATGCCCCCGTTTCGCTGCACCCCCCACCTATTCGTCCACCGTATCGCACGCGCCCTATTTTTGCTGCTATGGGCCGCAGTGCTTCTGGTCCGATGTGGCGCGGTGGATCATCGTGCTTTGCAGGGCAATCCGGCGCGAAACGCACCGCGTCCCCCACTAGCGGAGGAGGTTATATAGCAATCAAGGGGGGATCGTCGCGCCGCCTTCGCGTCGACTGCTCACTTGAACAGATGGTCCACAGACGGAAGGGCTCGAATTTCTTCCACGAACTTCATGGTGTCGGTCAGTCCAAGCACTTTGGTCAGTGCGCTAACGCCACGGTCGCGTATGTTGCCGGAGTTTCCAACCAACAGGGCATACAGTTCCTCTACCTGCACATCGTAGTAGCGTCGGTTCAGTACATCTAGGCTCTTGTGGCCCGTGAGGCGACTCAACTCCATGGGGTTGTTCACCTTCTTGGACAGGTTCTTTGTCGCAATCTTGCGCAGCGAGTGGAACGTCAGACCTTTGATGGGCGGTTCGGCTTTGGCGCAGGCGATAGTGAACGCGCCAGTTACGGAATGGATGGTGTTGGAAAAAATCAGGCCCGACTTTGTTGCGCTGGCCTCGTACAGTGGCCGCAAGATGTCTTTCATTTCGGGCGTGAGAGGGACCGAGCGTCCGAGGGACTGGGTGACGCTTTTGGTATGGTCGTTTTTTTCACGGGGAAGTCGCAGGACGTTGTTGTCCCAGTCCACATCTTCCCAGCGCATGCCGCCCGATTGTTCTCCGGTCTTCTTGTCCTTACCGCTTTGGACGATTTCCCCACGACGGAAAGCCATCCCGAGCGCTAGACCGACAATCGGCACCATCCATGGCGAGTGGGCCTTTAATGACGCCATCAGGCGCTCGTACTCGTTACCCATCCAAGAACGCTGGATGTTGTTCTGTGGCTTGGGCAGCGAAATCCCACTGGGCGGGTTGTCCACGGGGTACAGCCACTCATTGGCCGCGTGGGTATACAGGGAGGTCAGGACCGTGAAATAGTTGCGTACGGAGGAGGCCGAATATTTCTCTTCCAGCAGTTGGTCCCGCAGCCGCATGAAGTCCTTTTTGGTCAGGTCCCTCAAGAGCGTGTTCTTGCCCAACCATTCGGACAGGTGCGTGATCCGGTAGCTCACTTCCTTGAACGAGCGCTTGCCCGCGTAATGCTGGGTGTGAAACCGTTTGAGCGCCTGCTCAATAGTGATGGTCTCGTACTCGGCAACAAA
>JAGODZ010000349.1 GCA_017997975.1 Rhodoferax sp. | reverse complement strand
TTCGCCGCTCTGCGAGAACGCCGCTTTCTTACCCAATATCCAGATATTGGGCTGCGAAATCGTCAAAAACTAGTCGGCGCTGGGGCCGATTTTCGCTTTCGACGACCTAAGCCCGACAGGCTGCTAGTACGGGCCGGTAATGGGTAATTTCAGCCCTGACCCACCCCGGCTGCACCCCATTTTTTAATTGAGACCCTGATGGACAAACAACGTTTTGTAAAAGCCACCCAATGGCTTCGGCCCTACACGCGCTGGGCCACGCGCTTTTCGCTCAACTCACCTCAGTGGCTGCCGGCTTGGATACGCCATGCGCCTTTGAAACTATCAGCCCTGATTTTGAAAGGCTACCACCGCGCATTGCGCTGATCGCACGGACTGTCGTTAAGTCAGCCCAGCGTTTTGGGCAGCGCTCGCCGTTGTTTGGGGCACCATCGAGGTCAAGGTATGCGTCGGGTGCTGATGGGTTAGCAACAAGAACAGGGCGAACACGGGGCCTGGCATGTTGCGCGCATCAGTGGCGCTCTCTAAGGCCTGCCACGTTCGCGACTGCAACCCCCCTCGGCTGCCAGGTTGCACCGGGTAACCCATCAATTCAGCGGCTTCAACTTGACTGAGCCCCGCGGCCAAGCGCGCTGCTTTGAGCGTCAGCCCCTCTGGGGCGGGAAGTTCTAGGCGAGTGAGGGAAGTCATCGTGCGGGTACGTCAGAAGAAGGGCGTGTCAATGGCGGCGGGTGGTTTAGGTGATCTGAAAAACCGTGCGAACTCTTTTAGGCCCTGATTTTTCCTCAAACACCGCCCACTGCTTGATGCCCTTCACCAACACGGCGTTGCTGATGTCTTTCACCGGCGTTTTCGCTTTGAGCTTGGCGGTGACCCAGTCTTGCACATGCGGGTAAAACGCGCCTTGTTGGCCGGTGGGAATCAGCATGTCTTTTTCTCCCACTTTGCCGGCGGAGGTCACGATCAGTTCAGTGGCGGGCATAGGAACGGCTCTTAAAAAATAGGGCGCAGGTCAGCGCAGGAAGACAGGGTGTCGATGGTAGCTGCTGGCGCTTAATTGAACAGCGCCGCTAAACGCTGCCTTGGTCGATTTGTGGCGCAAGACCTGCTGGGCCAACACGGCACCGAGCCAGCCGCCCGGCAGGCCGAGCAGGAGAAGCGTACTTTCAGGGGGTCGCCGATGGCCCGCCCGGGCGGCAGATTTGTCGCCAACGTGAGCCAAGAAACAGATCAACGAGGGCTCAGTGGGCTTGAGCAGGTAGTTCATCGCCGCTTTGGCGGCGAATCGTCGCCACCTGCCTCGCTGAATTGATCAACTTAGCGACAGTAAGGACTTCTTAATTCTCTAATGTTTGGGTATGCTGCAGGAATAA
Source organism: Rhodoferax sp. (assembly GCA_017997975.1). GTDB lineage: Bacteria > Pseudomonadota > Gammaproteobacteria > Burkholderiales > Burkholderiaceae_C > Rhodoferax. The sequence goes on along the minus strand of JAGODZ010000349.1, from coordinate 1,772 downwards.
CTACAGGAGACAACATTTTGGCTACTAAGAAATTGATGCTGGACTATGTTTTTGAGAACGAGGCCACTTATGGTGACTCTGTTTTCTTAACGCAACCCGTTGGGGGAGGGCAGGTCACCGACTACACCTGGAAGCAGGTGGTTGACCAAGCCCGGCGCATGGCGGCGCACATCAAAGCGCAAAAATTTGAGCCCGGTGCCCGCATCGCCCTGCTGTCCAAGAACAGCGCCCACTTCATCATGGCCGAGTTGGCGATTTGGATGTCGGGCTGCACCACCGTGGCCATCTTTCCGACGGAAGCCGCTGACACGGTGAAATACGTGCTGGAGCACAGCGGTGCCAGCATGCTCTTTGTGGGCAAGTTAGATGTCTGGGAGTCGCAAAAAAGCGGTATTCCAACCGGTTTGCCTTGTGTCGCACTGCCCTTGTCGCCCAAAACCAGTTACGAGACGTGGGACGCCATCATTCAACGCACCCAGCCTTTGGCGGGCAAGATCAAGCGCAACCCAACGGATTTGGCGATTCTGTTGTACACCTCAGGCTCGACCGGCACGCCCAAAGGCGTGATGCACAGCTTCGAGCGGGTCACTCGCATTGCCGAAGGCATGCTGGGGGAGTTGCAGAAATACATTGGCAAAGAAACCGATATTCGGGTGTTGTCTTACCTGCCGCTGGCGCACGTGTTCGAGCGTGCTTGGGTTGAATGCACCACGCTCTTGGCGGGCACGGCGCATGTGTACTTTGCCGAGTCGCTGGACACCTTTGTGGTCGATTTGAACCGCGCACGGCCCAATGTGTTTGTGTCGGTGCCCCGTTTGTGGCTCAAGTTTCAGCAAGGCGTGTTTGCCAAAATGCCGCCCAAAAAACTCGACCGCCTCATGGGCATTCCCATTCTGGGGGGCATCGTCAAGCGCAAAATTTTGAAAGGCTTGGGCTTGGACAAAGTGTTGCTGGCGGGCAGCGGCTCGGCCCCCATCCCCGCAGAGCTGATCTCTTGGTACCAGCGCTTGGGCCTGAACCTCATGGAAGGCTACGGCATGTCCGAAGACATGGCCTACTCCCACATGTCCACCGCCAAGGTCAACGCGCCCGGCTGCGTGGGTGGTCCCATGCCCGGCGTGCAGGTGCGCATCAGCGACGAGGGCGAGATTCTCCTTAAATCTCCGGGTCAGTTGGTGGGGTACTACAAGCGCCCTGATTTGGATGCTGAATCGTTCACCGCCGATGGCTTCTTTAAAACCGGCGACCGCGGCGAACGCCGTGCCGATGGCCTGTTGAAAATCACCGGGCGGGTGAAGGAGATTTTCAAAACCTCCAAAGGCGAGTACGTCTCGCCCGCGCCGATTGAAAACCGCTTGCAAGCCAACCCCATGATTGAGTCGTGCATGGTCTCGGGTGCGGGCCAATCGGCGGCTTACGCCATGGTGGTGCTCAACGAGACGCTGCGTCCCAAGCAGAAAGACCCGGTGGTTCGTGCTCAGGTGGAGGCTGAATTGGGGGCTTTGCTGGCAGAGGTGAACAGCAACCTCCCGAGTCACGAGAAGCTGCAGATGTTGATCATCGCCAAAGACCCTTGGACGATTGAGAATGGCTCCCTTACGCCCACCATGAAGATCAAACGCAACCGGATTGAGAGCGACGTCAGTGGCCGGGTGGAAGCTTGGTACAACGGTAAAGGCAAGGTGCAGTGGGCGTGAGCTGCCAGTGATGCGCCCCATGGCGGGCGGCTGATTCTGGCTTCATTTTTTCTGTCAGGCGGCCCCGCCTGAAGG
>JAGODZ010000348.1 GCA_017997975.1 Rhodoferax sp. | reverse complement strand
ATCCAATGCCCCGGTTAATACACAATCGTCAGAGGCTCGGACGGCCTCAATCAGCATCTGGCCCATGCGGCCCGATGCGCCTGCAATGGCAATTCTGTGGGTCATAAATGAAACGGTAAAGGGCAAATCCGGCTTAGCGACTTGCGGGTTCCAGAGGCGGATAACTGGTGGGCAAGGGAGCGAGAGTTGGGGTGCCTGCCCCCTTGGCTGGTGTTGGCAGCTGCTTTAACTGCTCTTCCGTGAGCTCTAGCACGGGCACTTTGGCTTGTTTGCGGCTCGAATCCAGAGACGCCACAAATTCGGCTTCCGTCGGCAACGCGTCGGCCTCGACTCGCTCTAAGACATCGCCCTTGAAAAACACGGTGACTTTTCGGGACTGTGTCTCAACGCCTTGGCGCCTGAAGGTGAACACATAGTCCCAGCGATCCGCATGAAAAATGCTGGTCAACAAAGGGGTACCCAAAATATTGCGCACATCCGTGCGGCTCATGCCGGGCTGCAACGCCGCCGCTTGCTCTTTGGATACAAAGTTGCCTTGAACAATGTCAATTTTGTAAGGGGTGACCACGCTGGCGAGGCGGCCGCTGGCAGAGTTCAAACTCCCACAAGCGGTCAAGCTCACACCCATCACCAGCAGCAGGGACAAACGGGCACAGAGTCGTTGAAGATCGGACATGGGTTGAGGTGTAGCGATATGATGGATCATTGTACTGGTTGCCCCTGAGAGGCATCGCCCGCCCCAAGGCCGCAGAGAGAAAGCCCATGACGACTATTGAAGAACTAAAAAACACGGGCCTGAAGGCCACCTTGCCACGATTGAAAATTTTGGAAATTTTCCAAAAAGGGACCCAGCGTCATATGACGGCTGAAGACGTTTTTCGGGTCCTGTTGGAGGATCGCTCCGATGTCGGATTGGCCACCGTGTACCGCGTTCTGGCTCAATTTGAGCAAGCGGACATTTTGACGCGCAGCCATTTTGAGAGCGGCAAAGCGGTCTATGAACTGAACGAAGGCGAACACCACGACCATCTGGTCTGCTTGGACTGCGGCAAAGTTGAAGAGTTTTACGACGCCGAAATCGAGAAGCGCCAGAATGCGGTGGCCAAAGCCAAAGGCTTCAAAATCGCCGACCATGCCTTAAGCCTGTATGCGCATTGCACCACCGAAAAGTGCCCCAACCGCCCCGTCAACACACGCCACCCAACCTCGTAAGCGAGGCCTCGTCAGTCGCTGCCCATGGCTTTTTGGTGGCGCTCGACAAACTCTTGGTAGGTGTCAATGCCGCGCAATTGGAGAATGGTGTTGCGCACGGCGGCCTCCACCAAGACCGCAATATTTCGGCCTGCCACCACTTGAATCACCACTTTGCGAACCGGCACCCCCAACACGTCTTGGGTGAGAGGCTCGTAAGGAATGCGCTCGTATTCCCGCTCCATGGTTTCGCGGCGCACCAAGTGAACGATCATCTTGAGTCGCATTTTCCGGCGCACAGCGGTTTCGCCAAAAATACAGCGAATATCGAGCAAGCCGATGCCACGCACCTCCAGCAAGTTCATGAGTAATTCGGGGCAACGCCCCTCAATCGTGTCCTGATTGATGCGAAACAGGTCGACCGCATCATCGGCCACCAAGCCATTGCCACGAGAAATCAGCTCCAAACCGAGCTCGCTTTTCCCCAAGCCCGACTCGCCCGTGATCAAAACCCCCAAGCCCAGAATATCCATGAACACGCCGTGCATCGTGATGCGCTCGGCAAAGTGCTTGGACAGGTAAGCACGCAACACGTCGATCACGAACGCGGACGAGCCGCGAGTGGAAAACATGGGGATTTGCGCGCGTTCGCACATCGACAACAGCGCATCGGGTGCCACCATTCCGTCAGCCAGCACCAAAACAGGGGGCTCTAACGTGACAATGCGGGAAATACGCCGAGCGCAATCTTCTGGCGTGGCGTTGGCGAGGTACGCAATCTCACGCTCACCCAAAATTTGGACACGGTAGGGGTGGATGTAGTTGAGGTAACCCACCAAGTCGGCCCCGGAGGTGGCGGCACTGACCGCGACTTCATCGAAACGCCGCTCTGACGCCCCTAAACCGGCCACCCATTCCCACTTCAAAATGCTGCGAAATTCCTCAAACAGGACATCGGCACTGACCACATTAGGTTTCAAAGGGACTCCAGCGCCATCAACGCAGACAGGGAAGCATCAGGCCACTTGGGCCGACTGCCAACCGGCAATGAGGGTGTGCAACTGGGCTGCATTGTCGCTGGTCACCAGTTTTTCCCGTAACACCGCGTCACTGAGCATTTCCGCGATTTCGGACAAAATTTCCAAGTGTTTTTGGGTTGCTGCCTCGGGAACCAGCAAAAAAATCAGCAGCTTGACGGGCTGTTCGTCTGGCGCGTCAAAACTGATGGGCTTGAGCAATTGAAAGACCGCCGCCATGGGTGATTTAAGCCCCTTGATGCGCCCATGGGGAATGGCCACCCCGTGGCCTAAGCCAGTGGAGCCCAAGCGCTCCCGGGAAAAGAGGCTGTCGGTGACCAGCGCACGACTCAGCCCATGCAGATTTTCAAACAACAAGCCAGCTTCCTCAAAAGCTCTTTTCTTGCTGGTGGCATCAACGTGCGCGAGCACTTGGTCGGGGGTCAGAATGGAGGCAAGTCGGTTCATATATGGTTGAGAATTATGCACCCAAGCATCGACGGGCACAAAAAAACCGCTCAGTTCTTGAGCGGTTGATGCAAATTGAAAATCAAGAGGCGTTACATCAAGCGCTTGGGGGCCTCGTGATGGTGGTCTTGCAAGCGGTCTTTGTGCCGAACAACCTGCCGGTCCAGCTTATCAACCAACTCGTCCACTGCCGCGTACAGGTCGGCATGCGAGCTCTGCGCAAACAGGTCCGACCCTTTGACATGGATATTGCATTCAGCACGCTGTCTTTTTTCTTTCTCCTTCTGTTTTTCCACCGTCAGTAGCACTTTGACATCGACGACTTGGTCGAAGTGCCGGGTGATGCGATCGAGCTTGGTCGTGACATAACTTCGCAGGGCGGGAGTGACTTCGAGGTGGTGACCGCTGATCGTCAAGTTCATAAGAATTGCCTCCTATTGCTTACGGGGTTGAAAAAACTGCCTTGAATTGACTATGC
>JAGODZ010000347.1 GCA_017997975.1 Rhodoferax sp. | reverse complement strand
CAATGCCACCTTTTTGTACTTCAACCCGGATGTTGAGGTGCTGGAACCCTGTACAGACGTTGTCACCTTCTACGACACTCGGCTGAATCAGGAGAATCGAAGCGCTGAATACCGACTGTATTACCGAGACAACCAAGTAACGGAACAACTGCAGGAGGGGGATTTTTGTCTGGTTGGTGCGAGAACCAACGGTGAATTGCTTATTGCCGTGGCGCCCGCGGGCAGTGAACATGAGCGTCGGCTGCGTTATCTCTTTGAAATCAAGGACGAAAAGGAAAAGTGGACTATTGGCGAAGAGGTCAGTGTGAAGGATTTGGACCTCGCTTCAAGAAGCATTCTTGAAGCAATTGGCATTGAAATCGAAGACTCGGCCGATGATATTTTGGATCGACTCACCACTGAATTTGGCATGTCTTTTCCAACAACAAAAAGATTCTCTGCATTTGCACGCGAGTCGTTGGGCGGTCACATTGCAGCAGAAGATGATCCGGACCTCGCCTTGGAGGAGTGGATGAAGCACGAGGAGCGGCTTTTTCGTGCGTTGGAAAAGGCGATTGTTGAGGTTCGCCTCAAAGAAGGTTTCACTGCTGTTGATGAATTCGTCAGTTTTTCCCTCTCTGTCCAGAACAGGAGAAAGTCTCGTGTAGGGCATGCATTGGAAAACCATTTGGAAGCGGTATTCAAAGCTCACCTCATTCCTTACCAGCGAGGCGCAAAAACAGAAGGCAATTCAAAACCTGATTTTCTGTTTCCAGGAGCAAAGGAATATCGCGACCATGTCTTGGGCGCCCCACCTTTACAAATGCTGGCAGCCAAGTCAACTTGCAAAGATCGGTGGCGGCAAGTGCTCACCGAAGCAGCCAAAATCCCAAGAAAGCATCTTTTCACTCTTGAAACCGCGATCTCGGAAAACCAGACGGATGAGATGAATGCTCATCTCATCCAGTTGGTCGTTCCTCCATCAGTAGCAAAAACCTACACGCCTGCGCAGCAAAGCCGACTTTTGAACTTTCGACAGTTCTTGGCAGTGGTGAAGCCCCACATTGGTTGAGTAAGGTTCATTGAACCGAGGACACCGCGAGTTTTCTCGATTGGGCGCGGGATGAGTGGTTTCGAAAGTAGAGCGGCATGCACCGTCGCTTTCGTAAATCGTGGTGGGCTACAACACCACCTGCTGCATCAGTGGCCTGCAAAACGAGCAGCTACTGATCGCCAGCCACATCGTGCCGTGGAGTGAAGACCATCACAACCGCTTGAACCCGCAGAACGGCCTTTGCCTGTCCGCCTTGCATGACCGCGCGTACGACCAAGGCCTCATCACGGTGCTGCCGGACTACACCGTGCGCGTCAGCGCAAAACTCAAAGCCAAGAGTGCGGATGCGTTTCTTCAAGAGTCTCTACTGCGATTCGATAAAGCACCCATTCGCCTGCCCACGCGTTTGGCACCTGCACCGAATTTTTTGGCGTGGCATGCGAGTCACTTTGCCTTCATTTGAGCGTTTATTTGCGACGGCTTCAATCGCTTGCTGCGCCAACAAGACGGGCACATTGGGCAAAATTTAATCCAGTTCTTTGAGAGTTTTTGACCCGTGTCGTCACCGCATCGCGCATGGGCGAGATTGACCTGAGGTCAGGCGCAAGGGTCCCGACGGTGGGCTCGCTATCATCGTCACCCCATGCTTATCCCCACCATCACCCACTGGCCCCGCGTTATTTGTCTCTGGCTGTGTGGCGTGGTGGCGGCCATGCAGTTCGCCAAAATTTCATTGGCCTTTACGGCAGTGCAGCAGTGGTATGGCCTGAGTGCCGCACAAATGGGCATGATTTTGTCCACTGTGGGCCTGACGGGGCTGGTGTTTGGCGTGACCATGGGGCTGTACGCGCATGCCATCGGTTACCGGCGTTTGCTGCTGACCGGGCTGGCACTGGGCGCGGTGCTGGCGGCGCTGCAGTCGTTCATGCTGCCGCCGTTTTGGCTGTGGGTGACGCGCTTGCTGGAAGGGGTGTCTCATTTGGCGGTGGTGGTGACGGCGCCCACGCTGATTGCCCTCAGCTGTGCCCCGCGCCAGCGCTCAGTCGCCATGGGGCTGTGGAGCACGTTTGTGGGGGTGGCCTTTGCCCTCACCGGCGCTTTCGGGCCGGCGGTGTTGTCCGGCTTGGGCTTGAGCGGTTTGCTGGGGCTGCACGCGCTGGGTATGCTGGTGATGCTGGGGTGGGCGGCGGCGATGCTCCCTGCCGACCCAACCGCCATGGGCGCCGGGAACTGGCCGCGCTGGCACGCGGTGCCCCGCCACCATGTGCAGATTTACACCCGCTGGGAAACCGCGTTGCCCGGTCTCTGTTTTTTTTGCTACACCGGCATGGCCGTGGCCTTGCTCACCTTTTTGCCGCAACAGGCCGGTGCTGGCAAGCCGTGGCTGGCGGTGGCGCTTCCCTTGATGGGCATCAGCGGCACGTTTTCGGCCGGTTGGCTGGCGCAAAGCTGGGTGACGCCGCTGTGGCTGGTGCGCCTGGCCTTTGTCGGGGTGGGGCTGGCGGGCTTGGGCTTGTGGGGCTGTGCGGCCTTGGGGCTGGACCAGGCGCCTGCCGCTTTGATACTCATGTACCTCGCCGGCTTGGCGGGCGGTGCGGCTTTTTCCCTCATTCCTTACCTCAGCCAGGAGTCGCTGGTGCAGTCACGTGCCAACGGGGCGGTGGCGCAGATGGGCAACCTGGGCTCCACGCTCGGGCCGCCGCTGTTTGCCGCCACGCTGGCCGCCTGGGGTGTGGCGGGCCTGGCTTTGCCGGTGCTGGCCTTGGCTTTGCTGGGTATTGGCATAGCCAGTTGGGGTGCGCGCCAGCGGGTTCACCAGACCGGACACGGATCAAAATAAATCGCAAACCGCAGAAGGCACGCCATGGCAGAAGCGCTTAAAAACCAGTTTGGCCCGGACGTGCCGCAAGCCATTGCCCGCATGGTGAAGGCGGTGCACCCGGCCTTTGATGGGGACGCCTTTCTGCAAGAGGCCCTGCGAGGCGACGACGCACTGGCCTTGATGCCGCGCGGCCAGCACTTGGCCCACGCCTTGCAGGCGCACTTGCCGGCCGACTTTGAGCAGGCCGTAGCCATCCTCGTCGCCTCGGCAGCGCAGCCGCATGGGCGCGACGCAGGCTTGAGC
>JAGODZ010000109.1 GCA_017997975.1 Rhodoferax sp. | reverse complement strand
TCACCATATCTACGATTACGTGTTCACCGACTCCAAGAACGAGCGTGACTTTGTGCGCGAGCTGGATGCCAGCACCGAAGTGGTGGTGTACGCCAAGCTGCCACGTGGCTTTTTCATACCCACCCCAGTGGGCAACTACAACCCCGACTGGGCCATTGCGTTCCAAGAGGGCAAGGTCAAACACGTTTACTTCGTGGCCGAAACCAAGGGCTCCATGTCCAGCATGGACCTGCGCAAGATCGAAGAAAGCAAGATTGAATGCGCCCGCAAGTTCTTCGCCAAAATCACCTCTGAGCAAGTGAAGTACGACGTGGTGGATGGGTATGGGAAGTTGATGGAGTTGGTGGCTCCATGACGGCCGATGCGTTAAATGCCGGTACTGAAGAAGCCCTGGCCGGCTTTCGCCTGAGCCGCTTGGAGGTTTTCAACTGGGGCACGTTTGACAAACGGGTGTGGACGCTGGTGCTGGGCGGGCGAAACGGCTTGCTCACGGGGGACATTGGCTCGGGCAAGTCCACGCTGGTGGATGCCATCACCACGCTGCTGGTGCCTGCGCAGCGCATTGCTTACAACAAGGCGGCGGGGGCTGATGCGCGGGAGCGTTCGCTGCGCTCTTATGTGCTGGGGCATTACAAATCGGAGCGCAATGAGGTCAGTGGCAACGCCAAGCCCGTGGCCTTGCGCGATGCCAGTCACTACGCCGTCATTTTGGGCGTGTTTCACAACGCCAGTTTTGACAAAACGGTGACCTTGGCGCAGGTGTTTTGGATCAAAGACGCGGTGGGCCAGCCGGAGCGGCTTTATGTGGTGGCGGAAAAAGCCCTGTCCATTGCCACCGACTTTGCCCACTTTGGCAGCACCATGGAGCCACTGCGCAAGCGTTTGCGCAAAGGCGGCGCGACCTTGTTTGACAGTTTTCCGCCCTATGGCTCGCATTTTCGGCGTCACTTAGGCATTGAGGGCGAGCAGGCGCTGGAGTTGTTTCACCAAACCGTGTCGATGAAGTCGGTCGGCAATTTGACCGACTTTGTGCGCCACCACATGTTGGAGCCGTTTGATGTGGCGCCACGCATTGCGGGGCTGATTGCCCACTTTGACGACCTGAGCCGCGCCCATGAGGCGGTGCTCAAAGCCAAACAACAGGTCGAACTGCTCACGCCTTTGGTGGCGGATTGCGACAAACACGCGACCGTTTTAGCCAGTACCGACCGTTTGCGCAGCGGGCGTGACGGTTTGAAACCCTACTTTGCGGGCCAGAAGCTGGCGCTGTTGACCCAGCGGCTGCAAACACTGGCTGAGGAGTTGGCCTTGAATACCGCGAAAGTCGCCAAATTCGAGGCGCTTCAATCTGGTCAACGGGCGCAGGTGCGTGACTTGCACTTGACCATTGCGCAGCGCGGCGGCGACCGGTTGACGCGCATTGGCGTCGATATCGACCGCCTGCAGTTAGAAAGGGCACGCCGCCAGAGCAATGCCACCCGCTACGACGAACTGCGGCGCGAGCTGGGCCTGTTGCAAGTGGCCAACGCAGAAGACTTGCAGGCGCAGCAGCAAACCTGTCTGCAGTTGCAAGAAAGCGCCACCACCCGCGCCGATGCGGTGCAAAACACCTTGACCGAAGAAGGCGTGGCGTTGGCCCAAAAGCGGCAGGAACACGACGTTTTGAGCGCAGAGATCACCAGCTTGAAAGGGCGGCGCAGCAACATCGATGCCCAGCAAATCGCCATGCGTTCTGAGCTGTGTGCGGCCCTGGGGCTGCGCGAAGACAGCATGCCCTTTGCCGGCGAGTTGATGGAGGTGCGTGAAGACCAGCGCGACTGGGAGGGCGCCATTGAGCGCATGCTGCACAACTTTGGTTTGTCGCTGCTGGTGCCCGACACGCATTACGCCCCTGTGGCCGAGTGGGTGGACCAAACCCGCCTCAAAGGGCGCTTGGTGTACTTCAGGGTGCGCTCAGGCGTGCGCGCTGAGTCGCCGTCTCTGCATGCCGATTCGCTGGTCAAAAAGCTGTCCGTTAAGCCCGACTCGCCCTTTTATGCGTGGCTGGACCGCGAGTTGTGCCAGCGCTTTGATGTGGCCTGCTGCGCCACGCCAGAGCAATTTCGCCGGGAAAGCCGCGCCATCACCCGGGCGGGGCAGATCAAGCACGGTGAGCGTCATGAAAAAGACGACCGCCTGCGCCTGGACGACCGCAGCCGCTATGTGCTGGGCTGGAGCAATGCCAGCAAACTCGCCACGCTGGAGAACAAACGCCGAGTGCTGGAGGCGCAGTTGGGGCAGATTGGCAAAAAGATCAGCGATGGTCAGCGCGAGCAGGCCAGCATCACCGCTCAAAAAAGCACCTTGGCCAAACTGGTGGAGTACCGCGACTACCGGGAGTTGGATTGGCGCACCGTCACTCTGCAAGTCACCGCGCTGGAAGACGAGCGCGCCCAGCTCAAGGCCGCATCCGACATTCTGCAAACACTCACGCAGCGGCTGAGTGAGTTGGAAGCTGATTTGGCAGCCACTGAAAAACTGTTTGGCGAGCAACGCGAGCGCCGCGCCAAGACGGAGCAAAAAATCAACGACGCCCAAGCGCTGCAACGCCAAACCGAGGCGCTGCGCGGCGAGGGTCACACCCGTGCTGATGAGAAGGCGCTGGCTGCTTTGCAGCAACAAGCCTTGGGCGCGGTGACGCTCACCGTGGAGTCCTGCGACCCCCGCGAGCGTGAGATGCGCGACTGGCTGCAAAAAGCCATTGACGCCGATGAGGCCCGCGCCAAGCGCCTGCGCGACAAAATCATCGACGCCATGCGCACCTTCAGCACGCGCTACCCGCTGGAAACGCAGGAGATGGACGTGGCGGTGGAAGCCGCTGGCGAGTACCGCACGCTGCTGGGCAAGCTGACCCTGGATGATTTGCCCAGTTTTGAGGCCCGTTTTAAAGAGCTGCTCAACGAGAACACCATTCGCGAGGTGCTCACGTTTAACTCGCAGCTGAACCGCGAGCGCGAGACCATCAAAGAGCGCATCACCCGCATCAACCAGTCGCTCACGCAAATTGACTACAACCCGAATCGCTTCATCGTGCTGGAGGCGCAACTCGCCACCGACGCCGAGGTGCGCGATTTTCAGACCGAGTTGCGCGACTGTTTGGACGGTTCGGTGAACGGGGCCCACCTCTCGGGGGATGACAACCAATACTCTGAAGCCAAGTTCTTGCAGGTCAAGGCCATCATCGAGCGGCTGCGCGGCCGCGAAGGCTTGACGGAACCAGACCGGCGCTGGGCCGCCAAGGTGACCGATGTGCGCAACTGGTTTGTGTTTGCCGCCAGTGAGCGCTGGCGCGAAGGGGGCAGCGAGCACGAGCACTATTCGGACTCGGGCGGCAAGTCCGGCGGGCAAAAAGAAAAACTGGCCTACACCATTTTGGCGGCCAGTTTGGCGTACCAGTTTGGCTTGGTCTGGGGCGAAACCCGCTCACGTAGTTTCCGCTTTGTGGTGATCGACGAAGCCTTTGGGCGCGGCTCCGATGAGTCGGCGCAGTACGGTTTGAAGCTGTTTCAGCAACTCAACCTGCAGTTGCTCATCGTCACCCCCTTGCAAAAAATCCACATCATCGAACCCTTTGTGTCCAGCGTGGGCTTTGTCCACAATGAAGAAGGCCGCGACTCGAAGCTGCGCAATTTGACGATTGAGGAGTACCGAGTGGAGAAGAGTCGGGTGGAAGACAATTCAACGGTTCGGCCATTCCAAACAGTTGCCAACCCATAGAAAGACAAACCATGGCATTGATTGAAGGTTTTCGGGTTCAAAACTACCGCGCCCTGCGCGACGTGACGCTGGGCAAGTTGTCATCCCAGCAAGGCGGTGCGCCGCTGACACCGTTTACCGTGGTGATAGGTAAGAACGGAGTGGGCAAGAGCACTTTGTTCGATGCCTTCGGTTTTGTTTCTGATTGCTTAGTGCATGACGTGGAGCAGGCCTGTGACATGAAGCAACGGGGTGGTTATGAGCGGTTGCATTCCAGAGGCAGCAATGGTCCGATCAGTTTTGAAATTTATTACCGTGAGGCAAAGGGTGAACGTCCGATGACCTATGAGCTGTCGATTGCTTTGGACGAAACCGGTCGCCCTTTCATCGAGTCTGAGGTGCTCAAACAACGGCGCAAAGGACAAAAGCATGGTCGTCCCTATCCATTCCTGCGGCTGGCGCATGGTAAGGGAGTGGTTTGGGCTGGAGAGGATGCGGTAGAGGTGGAAGGTGGGGAAGAAGACCGCGCTCAGACCTTGGTGGAGTTGACCGACCTGCGCCAATTGGGCATTGCCACCCTGGGCACACTCAAAGAGCATCCACGTATTAAGCGTTTTCGGGATTTTTTGAAGGGCTGGTACCTGTCCTACTTTTACCCTGATGCCGCCCGCAGCCTCCCGACGGCGGGCCCCCAAAAGCACCTGAACAGCCACGGCGACAACATTGGCAATGTGGTGCAGTTCATGGCGCGGGAGCACAAGGATCGATTCAAGGTGGTGCTGGAGCGCATCGCGGCCAAGATCCCAGGCATCAAGAGCATTGATACCAAAGTGATGGACGACAACCGCCTGTTGCTTCGGTTCAATGATGGAGCGTTTGTAGATCCATTTTTTTCGCAGCAGATGTCTGATGGCACCCTCAAGGTGTTTGCCTACCTTCTGTTGATGGAAGACCCAGAACCGCCGCCGTTCATCTGCATTGAAGAGCCCGAGAACGGGCTGTACCACAAGTTGCTGGAGGCACTGGCGCAAGAGTTCCGAGCGCATGCCACTGGTAAAAAGAATGCCCCACAAATTTTTGTGACCACGCACCAGCCGTACTTTGTGGATGCGTTGTCTCCCGAAGAGGTCTGGATTCTGGAAAAAGGCGCAGAGGGTTACTCCGTCATCCGGCGCGTCTCTGATCTTGAAATCGTCAAAAACTTGGTCGATGAGGGCTTGCCGCTGGGTGGGCTTTGGTACAGCGACTACCTGGAGGCACTGTAGGCCATGCACATTGAGGTCTTGGTGGAGGACAGCTCTGGCGCAAAGTTACTGGAACACCTATTGCCGCAAATTCTGGGCGAACAAGGTGAGCCGCACACTTGGCGGCTCAAACCTTACAAGGGCATTGGACGTATTCCCAAAGGGCTGGCTACCAAAGCAGACCCTGCCAAACGCATTCTGCTGGACCAATTACCCAGGTTGCTGCAGGGTTACGGAAAAACGCAAGGTATCGATGCAGTGGTGGTGGTGCTTGATGCCGACCGGCGTGATTGGAAGGATTTTTTGCAAGAGTTGAAGGCGTTGGCTGGCCGTTGCAACCCCGCGCCGCACACTTTGTTTCGATTGGCCATTGAGGAGACCGAAGCTTGGTACCTTGGCGATCGTGATGCCTTGCTGAAGGCTTTCCCCCGTGCCAAGCGCGAGATCCTAGATCGTTACGTTCAAGATAGTGCGTGTGGCACTTGGGAGTTGCTGGCCGATGCAGTTTATCCAGGCGGTGTTGCAGCCGTTAAAAAAGCGGGCTGGCCGCTGCCGGGTGAGATCAAACATGAGTGGGCAGAAAAGATCGGTCCTCACATGGGGCTTCATCACAACCAATCCCCCAGTTTTGCCAAGTTTCGCGACGGCCTTATTCAGTTGATTGCATCCAAGTGACCTGGACCACCCCCGCCGACCTGCGCTTGCAGGTGCAAAAACTGTGGGACAAGGGCGATTTGTTGCGGCCCTTGGTGCAGGGCGACGCCATGCCAGCGAAGCGTTTGCGCTTGGTGGGGCCGACTTCCTCGGAGTTAACCGAGCGCTTTGATGCGGTGCGTGCGTGGATGGCGGACTTGCGCCAAGTCACCCGCACGCCCGGCAGTGCGGCCCCCAAAGCGGGTTACCGCATCACCCTGCGCGAGTTTCGACACCGCGTGCTCGGCCACAGCGCGGTACCTGATGAGGTGTGGCTGGACACGCTAGAGGACGCGTGGGCTTTGATTGGCAAGGCCCAAGACGCACGGCGCTTCAATGTACTGTTGCAACTCACGCGGGAGCAGTACCCGGCTCTTTTGTCCGCACTGTCTCCTTGGCTAGAAAAGCGGCCCCTCACGGCGTTGGCCTTGGCGGATGAGTGGGCGCGATTGTTGGCGGTGGTGGTGTGGCTGCAATCCCACCCGCGCCCCGGCCTTTATTTGCGCCAAGTGGATTTGGGCGGCGTGGACAGCAAGTTTTTTGAGGCGCACCGGGGCGTGTTGGCAGAGCTGTTGGACTTGAGCTTGCCGGCGGAGTCGATTGACCCCAGCGCCAGCGGGCTGTCTGGGTTTTGCCGCCGTTACGGCTTTAAAGACAAGCCGTTGCGCATTCGCTTTCGCGTGTTGGACCCCGCCGTGTCGCTGCTGCCCCAAGCGGCGGCGCAAGACATCACGCTGACGCAGGCTGATTTTGAGGCGCTAAACCCGCCCGTGCGTGACGTCTTCATCACCGAGAACGAGGTCAATTTCTTGGCCTTTCCCCCAGTGGCGCACAGTCTGGTGATTTTTGGTGCCGGGTATGGTTTTGAAGTTTTGGCCGGTGCGCCGTGGCTGCAGAACTGCCGCATTCACTACTGGGGCGACTTGGATACGCACGGCTTCGCCATTCTGGACCAGCTGAGAGCCCACTTGCCCCATGTTCAATCGTTGTTGATGGACCACGCCACCCTGATGGCCCATGCCGCGCAATGGGGCACCGAGCCACAGCCCGTGCTGCGCGACTTGCCCCGGCTCACCGCAGAGGAAAGTGCGGTGTACAACGACTTGCGCGACAACCGCTTGCGTCCCAACTTGCGCCTAGAGCAGGAGCGCATTGGCTTTGGCCGGCTTCAGCAGGCGCTGGCTGCGTTGCCTTTGTGAAATGTTATGAAAGAAATAGGACGCTAGCCCTTATGAATCATGAAGATAAAGCTCTGATTTTTATAGCAATTTCTGGTATTTTGATGAAGTATCTCAGTGTGAGCGACTGCACGCTAGGTTCAGATTTAATTCTTAATTTTCTCGAAAAGACCTGTTAGCAGTGCTATGGTTGGCACTCTAAACTAAACACTGATCCATCATGTCAAACCTGATCTTGGCCGACACCACTGCGAGTGTTTCTGAACTCAAAAAAAACCCCATGGCCACGGTTTTGTCGGGTGAAGGTTTTCCTGTGGCCATACTGAACCGCAACGAGCCTGTCTTTTATTGCGTGCCTGCCAAAGCCTATGAGGCACTCATAGACAAGCTCGAAGACATGGAGCTGAACGCCCTAGCGGATGCTCGGCAAGGCCAAACCGTCATCAAGGTCAAGCTTGATGAGCTTTGAACTGGGGTTTTTGGAGGACGCCTTCAAAGAGTGGGGCAAGCTTGATAGCGGCACCCGCGCGCAATTCAAAGCCAAATTGGCGCAACGCTTATTGAGTCCGCGCGTGCCATCGGCCCAGCTCAGTGGTCACACCGACCGCTACAAGATCAAGCTGCGCAGCGTGGGTTACCGACTGGTGTACGAAGTCCGTGATCAAGAGCTGCTGGTGCTGGTGGTAGCAGTCGGTAAACGCGAGCGCAATGCGGTGTACAAAACGGCAGCCAAGCGCGAGGTTTGACACGTTCTACCGTGCTCCCTGATGGCTGAAAGAATGACCTCATCCCAGACGCGGGACAACCTGCGCCGTGAAGCCGCGTTGGGAACCCGTGAAGACTTCGAGCAATTTTTGAGCCGGGTGCCTGATGGGCCTGCTCAGCCGGGGGATGAGCTACCGACTTGAAGCGTTAAATTTCGCAAAATTTTCAAACCCCATTTCATGATTACCCAAGACCAACTTCCTTCCATGCTTGCCTTTTTGGGGTTTAGTAAAACAGCTACCACCGCAGCCAAAAGCGTCAATGCCGCTACGCTGGCCGTTGACTTTGCTAAGCAGCAACTCATTTACCCTGAAGCGCAAGGTTTGGTGATCAATGACCGAACAACTTGCAATTTTTCGTCAAATGAAAATTTTGTAGTGTTTGAGTGCGTCCACCGATTGCTTGAAAAGGGTTACAAACCGGCTCACATTGAGTTAGAGCCCAAGTGGCAACTGGGGCATGGTGCCAGCGGCGGACGGGCTGACATTCTGGTCAAAGACAACGCTGGTCGCCCCTTGCTCATTATTGAATGCAAGACCGCAGGCAATGAATTCAAGCGCGCATGGAATAAAACCCTGCAAGACGGTAGCCAGTTGTTCAGCTACGCCCAACAAATCAGTGAAACCCAGTTTTTATGCCTGTACGCGTCCGACGTTGAAGCGGGGCAGTTGAGCTTTCAAAGCCACCTGATCGCCCACCGCGACAACCCTAAGTATCTCGATGACAACCCGCAGTTCAAAAGCTTCAAATCTGCAACCGATGTCAAAGAGCGGTTTTCTGTTTGGCGCGACACCTACAAGCTGGACTACCGTACACAAGGCTTGTTTGAGCCCAACATTCAGCCGTATCACATCGGCAAAGACAAATACTCACTGGCTGACTTGCATGGCATCTCGGCCTCAGACCAGCAGAAAAAATACCATGAGTTCGCAACTATTCTGCGCCAGCACAACGTGTCGGGTCGTGAAAACGCTTTTGACAAACTGATTAACCTGTTTCTGTGCAAACTGGTAGACGAGACCGAAAACCCGCAAGACCTCAAGTTTTACTGGAAAGGTGTTGCCTATGACACCCACTTTGACCTGCTCGACCGTCTGCAGCAGCTGTATCAAAAAGGCATGGGTAAATTTCTAGGCGAATCCATCACCTACATTGACCAAAGTGCCGTGCAAAACGCCATGCGTTTTATTCGGCAAAACCCTGATGCCACGCAAAAAGCCGTTTGGCATCTGTTTTTGCAACAAAAGTTTTTCACCAACAACGATTTTTCTTTGATCGACGTTCACAACGAAAAACTGTTTTATCAAAACGCCGAGGTGCTGCTCAAGATATTGCAGATGTGGCAGGACATTCGCCTCACCAATACTGACGGACATAATCAGTTTTTGGGCGACATGTTTGAAGGGTTTCTGGACCAAGGCGTCAAGCAAAGCGAGGGCCAGTACTTCACGCCCATGCCGATCTGTCGCTTCATCTTCATGAGCCTGCCCCTGCAAGCTTTACTGGGGCAGGGGCCAGCCCCAATCAAAGCCATCGACTACGCCTGTGGTGCGGGCCACTTTTTAAATGAGTTGGCCACCCAGCTTCGCCCCTTGATCGTGCAGCACTGGCCGGGCGACCACGCCGCGCACCTCACGGCCCAGCACAGCGCCATCTACGGCATTGAAAAAGAATACCGCCTGTCCAAAGTAGCCAAAGTGTCGGCCTTCATGTATGGACAGCAAGACATCAATATTTGCTATGGCGATGGGCTGGTGCAGCAACATGAGGCCTTTCCTGAGATCAAAAACGACAGTTTTGACCTGCTGGTGGCCAACCCCCCTTACAGCGTGCGCGGGTTTTTGGAAACCCTGTCAGAAGACGAGCGCAAGGCATACGCGCTGATCGGCACGGTGGACAAGCTCGACAGCAGCAGCACCATTGAGGCGTTTTTTATTGAACGCGCCAAGCAGCTACTCAAGGCAGGGGGCGTGGCCGCGATCATTTTGCCGTCTAGCATTTTGTCCAACGGCAGTGGCACCTATATCAAAACCCGTGAAATTTTGTTGCAGTATTTCGACATTGTGGCCATTGCCGAATTGGGCAGCGGCACCTTTGGCAAGACCGGCACCAACACCATCACGCTGTTTTTGCGCCGCAAAAAAACCACGCCCGACACCGCTGAACACTATTGGGAACGCATCAAGCAATGGTTCGGTGTGGACGAGGGGCAAGCCGAGTACCAGGACGCTCACCTGATTGACCGCTATTGCGCCCACATTGGGGTGCCCGTGGCTGACTATAAAACGCTGCTGGCGGGCCAAACGACCGGGCCATGGGTCAGTGCAAGTCATTTTGATGTTTACACCACAGCCTTCAACGACAGCACCGAAGTCAAAAACCTGTACAAACAAAAGTACTTCAAACTGCTGGACGAGGCGACGCAGACCCAGACCTTGCAAAAGCGTTACCTCAGCTTTGTGCAAACTGTGGAGCGCGACAAGTTGTATTACTTTGTGCTGGCCAGCGACCAATCGCACCCGGTACTGATCATCAAAAGCCCCAGCGACACCAAGGCGCAAAAGGCATTTTTGGGCTATGACTGGAGCACGTCTAAGG
>JAGODZ010000108.1 GCA_017997975.1 Rhodoferax sp. | reverse complement strand
GGTGTTGGGCCTGAGCGTGACGGAGTATGGGTTCGTTATGTTTCTCAACTCGCTGCTTTATGTGTTGGGCACCTTGGTGTGCCGTCGCCTGCTGCCGCGTGTGGGGGTGTCGCGTGCCATCGCCCTGGCCGGTGGGCTGTCGCTGGCAGGCGGCACACTCATGGGCCTGCTGGCGCTGGCGGGGTTTCTATCGGTGTGGGCCATCATGCTGCCCCAATGCCTGTTCATGCTGGCCCATGGCATTCACCAACCCTGCAGCCAAAGTGGTGCTGTGGGCCCGTTTCCCCAAGCCGCTGGCGTGGCCTCCGCACTGAACGGGTTTGGCATCTCCCTGACGGCCTTCGCCATGGGAAGCTGGCTGGGCACCCACCTGAACGACACTGTTTTTCCGATGGTGCTGGGCGTCTGGTTTTGGAGCGCGTTGATTGCGCTGATTGCCTGGACGCTGGTACCCCGCTATGGACACCTCAATGCGCACTGACCCTCAACAACCCGCCAGCTCCCCGCCCCGCTACGTCGCCCTCGCTGGCCCCACCGCTTCGGGCAAAACAGCCGCTGCGTTGGCGCTGGCCGGCGCCCACGACATTGAAATCATCAGCGTGGACTCGGCCCTGGTGTTTCGCGGCATGGACATTGGCACCGCCAAGCCCAGCGCCGCAGAGCTGGCCGCCGTGCCGCACCACCTCATCAACATTCGCGACCCGTTAAACGCTTACAGCGCCGCCGAGTTTGTGAGCGACGCGCACGACTTGATCGCCGACATCACAGCCCGTGGCAAATTACCGGTGCTGGTGGGCGGCACCATGATGTATTTCAAAGCCCTGTTCGACGGGCTGGACGACATGCCCAAGGCCAACCCCGCCCTTCGCGCCCAACTGGAGCGTGAAGCCGCCGAGAAAGGCTGGGCCGCCCTGCACGCCGAATTGGCGCAGGTGGACCCCGTCACCGCCGCCCGCCTGAACCCCGCCGACTCCCAACGCATTCAGCGCGCCCTGGAGGTGTACCGCGCGTCAGGCCAGCCCTTGTCCAGCTTTCATAAATCAAAAATGATAGCTACTTGCGCAGATGGGACGGGGGCTACAGCCCTAAATGGCACTCAAAAAGCCATCAACAACCCATTGCTCATCTCCCTAGAACCGCAAGACCGCGCCTGGCTGCACCAGCGCATTGCCCAGCGGTTTGATGCCATGCTGGCCAGCGGCTTCATGGAGGAGATCATCGGCTTGCGCGCGCGCGGGGACTTGCACCTCGATCTGCCCGCTATGCGCTGCGTGGGCTACCGCCAAGCGTGGGAAGCGCTGGACGGCTTGTGGCCCTTAGTGGAGCTGCGTGACAAAGGCATTTTTGCCACCCGCCAACTCGCCAAACGCCAAATCACCTGGCTGCGCTCCATGCCGCAGCGGCGCATTGTGGCCTGCGATGACGCGACGGCCCTGGCCCAAGTCATGGCCTGGGTACAACACTTTGTGGACGCACCCGCATGAGCTTGGTGATCGACAATTTGAGCAAACTCTACGACGGTGTGGCCGTCTTCAGCCAGGTGTCACTCACGCTGGCACCCGGCGAGTTTGTGGCCATTGTGGGCGAGTCGGGGGTGGGCAAATCCACGCTGCTCAATTGCATGGCCGGGCTGGACACGTGGAACACGGGCTCGGTGGTGTTGGACGGCGTTGACATAGGTGCATTGAATGACGAGCAAAAATCTCGCCTGCGCCGCGAGAAAACCGGCTTTGTATTTCAAGCCTTTCATGTGCTGCCCCACTTGGATGTGGCCCAAAACGTGGCCCTGCCCTTGATGCTGCTGAACCAGCACGACGACGCCCGTGTTCAAGCCATGCTCAGCGCGGTCGGTTTGGCGGGCTTGGGCCAGCGCCTGCCTCAGCAATTGAGCGGCGGGCAACTGCAACGCGTCGCAATAGCCCGCGCCCTGGTGCACCGCCCTCGCCTCTTGCTGGCCGATGAGCCCACCGGCAACCTTGACCCCAGCACCGCCGAGCGCGTGATGGACGCCCTGATTGCCCAAACCCGTGAACACCACGCCGCCATGGTGCTGGTCACCCACTCGCCCACGGCGGCCGCCCGAGCCGACCGCGTGCTGCGCTTGGCAGCCAACGGACTTTTCAACCTTTAGAGTGAAGAACGGTATGCGTTTTCTGATCGACTTTTGCGCCCCGCAATCTGACCCCACCGCCGCCCTGCGCTGCGCCTTTGACACGCCCATTGACGTCTTGGTGGCGCACCAACCCCACGAAGTGCGCCCACTGCTGGACCGGGTCGATGCGTTGGCCCGCGCTGGCCGGTGGTGCGTGGGCTATGTCGCCTACGAAGCGTCACCCGCCTTTGACCCCGCACTCACCACCCACGCCCCCACGGGGCCCCTGGCTTGGTTTGGCGTGCACGAAAAACCCCTGCCCTGGCCCACCGAACCGGCAGCAGGCAGTGCCGAGGTGCAATGGCACAACCCCTTAAGCCGCACCCGTTTCGATACCGCCATGGCGCAGATTCACGACGACATTGCCGCCGGCGAGTTCTACCAAGTCAACTACACCGCCCGCTTGCACGGCCAGTTTCAAGGCGAACCAGCCGCCCTGTTCGCCGCCCTGCAGCGCGCCCAACCCAAGGGCTACGCGGCTTACCTCGACACCGGGGCCGAGCACATCCTGTCCGTCTCACCCGAATTGTTTTTTGACTGGCACAACGACCATATTTTGGTGCGCCCCATGAAAGGCACCGCCCCACGCGGCACCAGCGCCGCCGACGACGCGGCCTTGGCCGCCCAGCTGCGCAGCACCCCCAAAGAGCTGGCCGAAAACGTGATGATCGTGGACCTGCTGCGCAACGACGTGTCCCGCATTGCCACGCCCTTCAGCGTCAAAACGCCACGACTGTTCCAAGTGGAGACCCTGCCCACCGTCTTTCAAATGGTGTCCGACGTGACCGCCACCACCCGAGCCGGCACCACGCTGGCCGAGGTGTTCACCGCCCTCTTCCCCTGCGGCTCCATCACCGGCGCCCCCAAAGTGCGCGCCATGCAAGCCATCAAAGACCTGGAGCCCGATGCCCGTGGTGTGTACTGTGGCGCGGTAGGCGTGGTGCGCCCTGGTGGCCACGCCACCTTCAACGTCGCCATTCGCACCGTCACCCTGCAAGGGGACACCGCCCGCTGCGGCATTGGCAGCGGCATCACTTATGACGCCACAGCCAATGCCGAGTGGCGCGAATGGCAACTCAAACGCGGCTTTCTAGAACGCGCCAGCCAGCCCTTCAACCTGCTGGAAACCCTGTGCCTAGACAACGGCCAACTGCGCCATGTGTCGGCCCACGTGGCCCGGCTGGCCCGCGCCGCCCAACACTTTGGCTACCCGCTAGACGCCACACAGCTGGCCGAGCAACTCAAGCACTTGACCACCTCGCATCCGACAGGCGACTGGCGCGTGCGCCTGCAACTCACCCGCCAAGGCCAAGCACTCACCGAAGCCTTTGCCCTAGGCCCCACCCCCAGCCCCGTGCTTTTGCAACTGGCCGACACCCCGTTTGAAGCCGCCCACAGCGAGTTTGTGCGCTTTAAAACCACGCACCGCCCCCACTACGACGCCTACACCCCCACCCAAGCGGGTGTCTTCGACGCGCTACTGTGGAACACCCGTGGCGAGCTCACCGAATGCACCCGTGGCAACATTGCCCTGCTGCTGGACGGCGTTTGGGTCACCCCGCCGCTGTCCTGCGGTCTGCTGGACGGTGTGGGGCGGGCCCAGTGTCTGAACGAGGGGCGTCTGGTCGAAGCGGTGGTGCGGCTAGACGACTTGCCCCGCGTTACCGCACTGGCCTTTGTGAACAGCTTGCGGGGCTGGGTGGAAGCGGGGCTGTCCAACGCGACCTGACGACAAGCGGGCCCTCAAGCTGCGCCGCAGCACCAGCTTCACTTTGAAAGTTGGCCTAAAAACTAACTCACCAAAGCCCGCACCCAATCCGGCAAAGTTTTGGCCTTCTGGCCAAGAAAATCCACCCAAATGGTGGTTGCACCACCGGCAGCCGAAATGACGCCGGGTTGGTCCACGCGCTCAATCGTGCACCAGGTCTCAAAGGTGGTGCGACCCGGGTCGCTGACATACATCTTCACCAGCACGTCACCCGGGTACTCCAGCTGTTGGTAGAAGTTGCAAAAAGCGTTCACGATCACCGGCCCCTCCCCTTGCGGGTTGGGGGTGCAACCAATGGCGTGCAACCAGTCAATGCGGCAGGTCTCCAAGTAGCGAAAGTACACCGTGTTGTTGACATGGCCCATGGCGTCCATGTCGCCCCAGCGGATGGGCATGCGGGTGTCGTGCACCCATTTTTTGTGCTCTGGCAGTTCGATTTTCATGGCTATTTCCTTGGTAAATAGGGTTTGCGACCGACCCGGTGTGGGCTGGGCCAACCCCAGGGGTGCTGTGCAGAGGCGAACACCTCCATGACCAGCAGGGGTGCGCCATGGCGTGTGAACACCGAGCGACGGGCGGGCAAAACGCCCGCTTTCACGGTTTGGCCGGTGGACTTTGCCCAGGCGGTTTCAACATGGCGGGCCAAACCGCTGGCGGGGGTCAGATGGGCGAACGCCATGGGCGTGCGAGAAATACCCATGCGCTTGAACAACACATCGGCCAGCGGCCGCGTGCCCAAGCCCCGAATGGCCCGCCAAGGTCCGATTGAATGGGTGTGACTGGTGACGCTGCGGGCAAACACCACCGGCACCCCATCCACGCTCAACACCACTTCACGCACATAGCCCATGCTTCGCCCCGACAGACCCAGCGCACGCGCTTCGTCCGCGTGCAAGGGCTGCATGCCTTGGTTCAACACCTGCACGCGGAACTGGGTGCCGTGTTGCGCCAACCGGGCGCTCAAGGAACCAGAGGCCTCAAGCCATGGACGCACCTGCCGCGCAAACCCGTTGCGCGTGGACCAGGCGGTCATCGGTGCGCCCTGATGGAGGCCAGAATGCCCAGCGTGAACAAACCGGCGGCCAACAGTTGCAAACCACCCGGCCATGCGCCGTCCCACAGAAAAGAATAGAAGAGCGCAAACAAGGTCTCGCTCACAATCAGCTGGCCGCACAAACTGGCGCTCAGACGCTGGCTGGCAATATTCCACAAAATGCTGCCCGCCCATCCCGACCCCACACCAGTTGCTATACAAATAATAGCTATCAGCGCACCATCCTCAAGGGCTAGAAGCTCATTGGGTGCAGAACCTGCCACCAACCACAGCAACAACGCCCCCACGCCCGTGGCAATCCCGATCCAGTTGGACCATTCAGAGGCCCGAATCTCGGGGTGACGTTTCAGCCAAGCGGCATTGAGAATGGCAAACACCGTCCAGCACACCATGGACGCACTGGCCAGCGCCACGCCCCACCAAAAACTTCCACCGGCTGTTTGCACCGCGCCCAACTCCGAGCGGGTCGCCATCACCATGATCAAAAGCCCACCCCCCGTCAGCAACAAGCCGGGCAGCAAGGCAAGCCACTTCAAGTCCGCAGGTTTGCCAAACAGCATGACCCACAGCGGAATCGTGCCAATGATCAGCGTGGGCACTTCTGTGCCCGCTCGGTGAATCGACAGTGCCAACAGCAGGTAATACGCCGTGGCACCCAGCACACTCATACCCAAGGCCGTTAAGGCTTGGCGCAGCGTGGGCCACGTGTGAGAGCGCCAGGTCAACGCCATCACCAGCGCCGCCATAGCGCCGTAGCTCAGAAACCGCCCGGCGGTCAGGTCCACCGACGACAAACCCGGCACCATACGCGGTACCACAAACACCACTCCCCACAAGGCACCTGCAGCCAGGCCCGCCAAAATACCAGTCAACATCATGGGCTTCGGTCAGACTCCAAAGCCATCGTCGGCGGCAATAACGGCACCGTTGATGAAGTGACTCTCGTCCGAGCACAGCATCATCAGCACGGCGTCCAAGTCCTTGGGTTGACCGACGCGTTTGCGGGGCAGCATTTGCACCAATTTTTGGCCTGACTCGGTTTGCCAGTGGTGGTGATTAATCTCGGTGTCGATGTAACCCGGGCAAATGGCGTTCACGTTGATGCCAAACCGGCCCCACTCCAGCGCCATGGCTTTGGTCATCTGCACGACAGCCGCCTTGCTCATGGCATAAGCGCCAATTTGGGGCAACACTTTCAAGCCCGCCATGGAGGCGATGTTGACAATGCGCCCGCCGGTGAAATGCCCCGGAGCTGCGCCTTGGGCGCGCGCCAGCATGCGCTTACCCACCTCTTGCGCCACAAAGAAGGCCCCGCGCACGTTGGTGTTGAAAATAAAGTCAAAGTCTTCTTCAGACACATCTTGCAAACGCTGCGTGGTACTGACCCCCGAGTTATTCACCAAGATGTCAATCGAGCCGACCTCAGTTTCGGTGTGCGCCACGGCAGACTGGATGGAGGCCACATCGGTCACGTCCAATTCCATCACCCGCGCATCGCCGCCCTCGCCGTCAATTTGGGCGCGCAACTCTTTCAGCCGCTCCACCCGGCGACTCGCCAGCACCACGGCGGCTCCCGCTGCTGCCAAGGTTCTTGCAAACTGAGCACCTAGCCCACTGGATGCGCCGGTGATCAACGCCACGCGACCGGAAAGATCAATGCTGTAAGCCATTTAGAGAATCCCCACGATTAAAAGAACGATCGTTCTTTTTTATAATTTCAACGCATAAAATCAAGCCCGCGCCCGACCAACCCATGTCGCCGTCCTAGACAGGACTTCGCCTCATTATCAAGCGAGTTAACCCATGACCCCTCAGGAAATTCTGGCCCAATTCGGTCCCCGTGAAGCCATGGAGTACGACGTCGTCGTCGTCGGCGGTGGCCCTGGTGGTTTAGCCACCGCCATTCGCCTTAAACAACAGGCGACCAAGCAGGGCAAGGAAATCTCGGTCGTGGTGCTGGAAAAAGGCTCTGAGCCCGGCGCGCACATTTTGTCAGGGGCCATCATGGACCCCCAAGCCATGACCGAATTGTTCCCCGACTGGAAAGCCCGGGGTGCCCCCTTGCATCAACTCGTCACCGACGACGCCATGGTGTTCTTGGGCGAAAAGTCTGGCTTTCGCACGCCCAATTTTCTGCTGCCGGGCTGCTTTCAAAACCACGGCAACTACATCGTCAGCTTAGGTGCCGTCACGCGCTGGATGGCCGAACAAGCCGAGGCGCTGGGTGTTGAAATTTTCCCCGGCTTTGCCGCCGCCGAGGTGCTGTACACCGACAACGGCTCTGTCAAAGGCGTGGCCACCGGCAACATGGGCGTGGGCAAAGACGGCAACCCCAGCGAGAGCTTTCAAATTGGCATGGAGTTACACGGCAAATACACGATTTTTGCCGAAGGCTCGCGCGGCCATTTGGGCAAACAGCTGATCGCCAAGTACAAGCTGGACGAAGGCCGTGACCCGCAAACGTATGGCATCGGCATCAAAGAAGTGTGGGAGATTGACCCCGCTCGCCACCAACCGGGCTTTGTCATGCACACCGCCGGCTGGCCCATGGACAGCAGCACCTATGGCGGTGCATTTTTGTACCATGCAGAAGACAACAAAGTGGCCTTGGGCTTTATCACCGGGCTGGACTACGCCAACCCCTACCTGAGCCCGTTTGAGGAATTCCAGCGCTGGAAAACCCACCCCAACGTGCGCTACTACTTCGAGAACGCCAAGGGCGAAATCACCGCCAAGCGCTTGGGGTATGGCGCGCGCGCCATCACTGCGGGTGGTTTGCTGTCGCTGCCCAAAACCGTGTTCCCGGGTGGTGCTTTGGTGGGGTGTGACGCGGGTTACCTGAATGTGAGCCGCATCAAAGGCAGCCACGCCGCCATCAAAACCGGCATGCTCGCCGCCGACGCCGCGTTCGATGCCGTGATGGCTGGACGCCAGCACGACGAGTTGAGCGCCTACCCCGAGGCGTTCGAGAAGAGCTGGCTCTACACTGAATTGAACAAGTCCCGCAACTTCAAGACCTGGTTCAAAAAAGGCCTGACCGTGGGCACGCTGATGAGTGGCATCGAACAGTTTGTGCTCAAAGGCAATATCCCCTGGACGATTCACCGCGACAAGCCCGACCACCTGTACCTCAAACCCGCAGCCGAGTGCCAACCCATCGTCTACCCCAAGCCAGACGGCAAACTCACCTTTGACCGGCTCTCCAGCGTCTTTATCAGCAACACCAACCACGAAGAGCAGCAGCCCGCGCACCTGACGTTAAAAGACGCGTCGGTGCCAGTGAACATCAACCTGGCCAAATTTGCCGGGCCAGAGGCGCGCTACTGCCCAGCGGGCGTTTACGAGTTTGTGCCTGACGAAGCCCAAGGTGGCAACGCCCAGCGCCTGCAGATCAACGCGCAAAACTGCGTGCACTGCAAAACCTGCGACATCAAAGACCCCACCCAAAACATCGTTTGGGTGACGCCCGAAGGCGGCGGTGGCCCCAACTACGTGGGCATGTAAGCAGCGGCTTAGCAGCCAGCAACAAAAACGGGGCCCTTGTGGCCCCGTTTTTTATGATCTTCTGGTCACTGTTGATTCATTATGAAAAGTAGCTCTAGCCCTTTATTCTATTGCGCAAGTAGCTATTTAATCAATAGCAATTGATTCGCCCATGTGACCCCTCACGCCAGCGCCAACCCCCCCACCAAATGGTGAATCTGGGCGTGGCCGTGGCGCATGAGGGCTTGGGCTGCGGTGTGGCTGCGGTTGCCGGTGCGGCAGAAGAACACCATGGGCCGTGCGGGTTCTGCCAACCAGCCCGCGACATGGTGGTCCAGGCAATCCAGCGGCACGTTCACCACCCGCCGCACCAACACCGAGGGCATGCCAGCCAAGTGTTCGTAGCTCTCGCGCACGTCCACCACTTGGGCGTCAGGGTGTTGGCTCAAAAAAGTGGCCAGATCGCCCCACGCCAGCGCCGCCACGGGCAACTCGGTGACGTCAGCCTCAGCCTTGGGCAAGCTGACTGCCACAGGCGGCAGATTGCCTGCCCATGCGGTCTGCGCTTGCACCTGCGCCAGCACTTGGCCGCAACGCACGATGGCCGCGCAGGCCCGCTCGATCAACACGTGGTCGTCTAAAGGGCCAAAGGACAGTCGAACCGCTGAAGTGGTTTGCCACTCGGGCAAACCCATGGCGACCAGCACATAGCTGGGCTCTGCCTTGGCGGCCGAACAGGCGCTGCCCGCGCTCACCCGCACGCCCGCCGCGTCAAACAAGGCCAGCAAGGTGTTGCTGCTTAAACCGGGTACTGAGAAATTGAGCGTGGTTGGCACCGCCAAGCTGAACGGCGCGTTGAACACCACGCCAGGAAACGCCGTTGACAAAGCCTGCGCCAGCTGCGCACGGTGGGCCATCAATCGGCTGCCCGACTGAAAGGTGCGCCCTTCTAACAAGGCTCTCATCACCGCGCCCCAGGCGGCAATGCCGGGCATGTTCTCGGTACCTGCGCGCAAACCCCCTTCTTGACCCCCACCGGCCATCATGGCGGTGTAGGGGCTGCCGGCGCGCACATACAGCAAGCCAATGCCCTTGGGGCCGTACAACTTGTGGCCGGAAAATGGAGCGTAGTCCATGCGCGTGTGGCGCAGTTTCAAGGGCAGTTTGCCCAGCGCTTGGACGCAGTCCACCAGCCACAGCACCGCCGGGTTGTGGCTGTGAATCAGTCGCTCAATGCCCCCCAAATCAGACACCACGCCCGTTTCATTGTTGGCCGCCATCGTGCACAACAAGGCGGTGTCGTCCAACCACTGCGCCAATACGTCTAACTGGTGTTGCCCATGACCGCAGACCGGCAGTGCCCGCACCTCCAAGTCAAGGCCCAGCACGGCGTTCCAATGCATCAGGGCCTGGGGCACGGCTTTGTGCTCTGTTGCCCCATAGACCAGCAAGCGCCCCACCGTCTCACCCCGTGCCTTGCGCTGCCGAATGTCCATCAAGGCAGAAAACACGGCGGTCTGTATGCCTTCGGTCGCACCACTCATGAAAATGAGTTGCCCCTCACCACTGTCGAGCACCTGCTGCGTGCAGGCCCGCGCTTGATTGAGCAGTTGGCGCGCGACCAGACCGGTGCAATGCCCGCTGCTGGGGTTGCCAAACACCTCCGCCATGGCCGACTGGGCAGCCGCCTGGGCGGCGGGCATCACACGGGTGGTGGCGTTGTTATCGAGGTAAATGGGGGTGATCGGCATGGTGCAGTCTTGGTAGA
>JAGODZ010000107.1 GCA_017997975.1 Rhodoferax sp. | reverse complement strand
CCGTGTCCAGCAGCGCTGGAATTTTGGAGTTGGGGTTGACCGCCACAAAGCCCGAGGAAAACTGCTGGCCTTCGCCGATGCGGATCAGGTGCGCGTCGTATTCCGCGCCGGTGACGCCCAGCGCCAACAACTCTTCGAGCAGGATGGTGACCTTTTGACCATTGGGTGTGCCCAGTGAATACAGCTGCAGGGGGTGCTTGCCGCGCGGCAAGGTGGCTTCATGCGTCGGGCCTGCGATGGGGCGATTGATCTTGGCGAATGCGCCGCCGTTTTCGGCGTCCCAAGTCCAGATGGCGGGGGGCGCGTATTGGGTTGAGTCAGACATGGTTCTGATTTCCTTTTTGAGATTCATTGCCAGCCGCAAGACAGCTGGAGAGCGGGCCAGCGAGTGGCTTGGGTGGGTTGGTCGTTTGGTGCGGGCCAGCGCTTCAGTCTTTGGCCTGCGCCAACTGCTGCAAGATGCGGGTGAAGTTCTCTACCCCTTGGGCACCGCTGACTAAATGGCGGTGGTTGAAGATGACCGCAGGCACGCCGCGAATGCCTTGCTCCACCCAGTGTTTTTCAGCGGCACGCACCTCGGCGGCAAAGCGCTGGTCGCTCAAAACAGCCAAGGCCTCAGTGCGATCCAGCCCGATTTCAGCCGCACTATCGGCCAGTACGCTGGTGTCAGACAGATTGCGTCCGTGGGTAAAGTGCGCTGTAAAAAGGGCCTGTTTTAAATCGTTCTTGCGTTGGTGTGTTCCAGCCCAATGCAGCAGTTGATGCACATTGAAGGTGTTGTGCATGCGCGTGTTGCTGTCAAATTTAAAGTCGAACCCCAACTCGGCGCCCACTTCGGTTAAGCGCCGGCGATTGTCCTCAGATTGGGCGGGCGTGGAGCCGTATTTTTCTGCCAAGTGCTCGCGCAGGTTCTGCCCCTCAGGTGGCATACCGGGGTTGAGTTCGAACGGGTGCCAGTGAATCTCATGCGGTGTGCCAGTGGCCTCTAGCGCTTGGGCCAGTTGTTTGTAGCCAATGATGCACCAAGGGCAGACGACATCGGAGACGATGTCGATGTGAAGCGTTGCAGGGGATGAAGTCATGGCGTTCGATTGTTTTCAAAGGTAAAACACAAGGGTGGAGGCACATCAGCCAATCACAAGCCCCCGCGCCTGTTACAGCATTTTCTGAATCAACGCCCCCGAGAACAGCACCGGGCCGGTGGGACCACCCGCACTGGGAACGCCGCCTTTGGGCTCCAAGCTGATCGCCAAAGCAGGTACCTCGCGTACATCGGCCTCGCCAGCGGTCAGGCGCAAGAGCTTGTCACGCCCCAGCACGCCCAATGATTTAGGCCCGCCACTCGGGGGCAGCGCCCAGAGTTGCAAGGAGCGGTCGTCGGCCTCTTGGTAGCCGCCCACGCGCTGCAGCGTCAATTTATTGTTCTTGGGGTCAAACGTGACCAGCATGGAGGCGGCGGATTGGCCGTCCGCCAAAACGGCCACGTAATCAATTTGCGGGGTCGCCAGCAGCTTGGCTTGCAGCTGCTGAATTTCACCGCCCAGTTGATCGCGCAGGTTCAGCCCTGTCACCACCACAAAAGCGGTCGCCAGTGCCCCCGCTGCTGCTGCGCCGCGCCACAGCAGCAGGCTGCGAAGCCAGCCGGTCAGCGCGGGTGGCTCATTTTGGCGGGCCGACTCGCGCGTGGCTTGCAGGGCCTTGGCTTGCCGCTCGCCCTGCACCAGGTTGTCAATGCGCGTCCACACGGCAGCGTCAGGCGTGCTTTGGGGCTGCAGTTCGTTCATGCTGGCCAGGCGCGTTTGCCAAATCAGCGCTGCGGCGCGCACGGGGGCTTGCTCGCGGGCCAGGGTTTCAAAGCGGCGTCGGGCACCACCGCGCAGCGTGCCAAGGGCGTAGGTGCTGGCCAAGTGGTCCAGCAGCTTGGGGTTCTTGAGGAGGTTCATGGCGGGCCTTTACGCAAAACGCGCCATGCACACGCGCAGCTGCTCCAGCCCGCGCCGAATCCAGGTCTTGACGGTGCCCAAGGGCAGCTTGAGTTGCAGGGCCAGTTCGCTGTGGCTTAAGTCACGCACATAGGCCAGGCTCACCACCTCGCGCTGGCGGTTTTCAAGTTTGACCAAACACTGGTGCAGCGCCCAAGCTTGTTCGCTGGCTTGGGCGGTGTCCATGGGCGTGGGTGCATCCAAGGCCAGCGTGTCGGCCATGACTTCGTCTATTTCTTGGGTGAGGTGCGTGCGTTGCGAGGCGCGTCGGCGTAAAAAATCCAAGCCCCGGCTGCGCACAATCAGCCCCATCCACGCCATGGGCGGGCTGAGCGAGGCGCGGTAGTCGCCTGCGCCGCGCCAGATGCTGAGAAACGACTCTTGCAGCACATCCTCGGCCCATTCCCGGTTGCTCACCACGCGAACAGCCAAGCCAAACAGCTTGGAGGAGCACAGGTCGTACAAGGTTTTAAGGGCGGCCGCGTCTTGCAGGGCAATGCGGTCCAGCAGCTGGATCATGTCGGCGTCGTTGGATTCGAGGTTCATGGCGGCATTGTCATTGATTCCTGCAAGGCGTTGTGGTGCAGGGTGACGCTGAGGCAGAGAAACAGGGCACTGCGCACGGGAGATATGAGCGCTTCTAAATTGATAGCTGCTTGCACAGTATCCATAAGGGCTAGAGGTATAAAACATACATAAATGACTCGCTGAGTGAATTCGGGGCTAGGGCGTTCTAACTACGTGCTGAACGGCGTTTTGGATGCAGGTATTGAAATATTTGTTTTTTTAGGGACCAAGTTGAATCCAGTGCGAAGGGGCCTGCGTAGTTAGGGTGTCGGACGAACAAATCTGGCCCCTGAATTGATTCACCCACCCTTGCACCAGGAGAACTTGATGAAATTTCGCACCCCCCTGACTCTGCTCGCCATTGCCGCTTTGAGTGGCTGCGCCGCCACAGGCTCCGGCACGATGACCCCCTATTCACAAGCCACCTTGCCCACCACGATGCAAGTGCCTGCGGGTCACCGTGTGGCGCTTGAAACCAGTGCCGCCGGAGACATCACCTACCAGTGCCGCGCTAAAAAAGACATGGCCGGTCAATACGAGTGGGTCTTTGCCGGACCGGAGGCGGGGCTGAAAGACCGCAGCGGCCAAAGCGTGGGCAAGTACTACGGCCCGCCCGCCACTTGGCAGAGCAACGATGGCTCCAAAATCACCGGCACCCAGCTCGCGCTGGCCCCCCATGGCGCGGACAACATTCCCCTGCAGTTGGTCAAAGCCAACCCCGCGATGGGACAGGGAATGATGCAAGGCGTGAGCTACATCCAGCGTGTGAATACCCAAGGCGGCATTGCACCCCAAGCGGTCTGCTTCGCTGACAACGTGGGGCAAAACCTGGTGGTGAGCTACACCGCCGACTACGTCTTCTGGCGCGCCATGTGACGGCATGGGGGGCGTTCGCCCTCGCGTCCCGGTGGAGCCGATGATTGCGCTCTCCATTGTGGTCACCGCGCTGTTGAAGCTGCGCCCCATTGCCGGGCTGCGCACCGACGTGTTGGCCTTGGGGTTGGGTCTGATTCATGGCTTTGGCTTTGCCGGTTTGCTGCAAGAAGCGGCCGTGCCCACGGGCTTGTTGCCTTGGGCCTTGTTGGCGAATGGGTGGTTTTTGCAGCGCGTGAGTTGAAGACTGTGGGTCTTTTCTGGCCCCATGGTGGCGATCCCGTGCCGACTCCGCGCTACAACAACCCTGATGCGATGTTGATGGTCAGGGCGAACAGGGTGATGTTGAAAAAGTAGGCCACCACACAGTGCAACAGGCTGGTCCGTCGCATTCTTCGGTTGCTGATGGCCACGTCGGCTGTCTGGCCAGAAGTGCCAATGACACAGGAAAAGTACAAGAAATCGCCATAGTCTGGAGGCTCCCTGCCCGGAAAATCCAACCCGCCTTGTCCGCCTGCGGACTCCATGGCATAGAAATCATGCGCATAGTGCAGGGCAAACATGACCTGTGTGAAGGTCCATGACGACAAAATAGTCAGGAGCGTGAGGGCAATGTGCGTGTAACGCGCCATGCCACTCAGTTCCTTCACCACCGCCAATTCGGCCAAGATGGCACCCAGGCACATGACGGCAGAAATCACCACAAACAGCAGGACCAAGGCGTTGCCTTCGTCTTGCTGAAGGGCGCGAGTTTTCATGCGTTGGTTTGATGACCAGAACATCATGTGCATCGCCAGCGCCAGATACAGCCACGCCCCCACATTCCAACCCACAATGGCTTGGGTGATGGGCTGCATGCCCAGCGAGTTGGGCAGCAACAATGCCGTGCCAACGCCCACGGCGAGTCCGCTGAACAAACGGGGTCGGGCCCGTACGAAGCGCACCATGGCATAAGGCGAGGGGGTGGAGGGGGTGGGGGGTGTCTTCATTCAGTGGAGGCAGGTGGGGGTCAAAACAAGGTGAGCGCGCACCATCGTAGCGCTGGCCGGGTGATGGGCGGGTGATGGGTGCCTGGGCTGCCCCGCTGATCACGCCAATGCAGTTCCATGGTGCGTCATCGAAGAACTGTTCGAGGCTGTTTTGGGGCCTCTGTGCGCCACCATTTCTTGAACTCTGGGGTCGGTGATTGAGCCGTCAGATTGATTTTTACAGCTGTTTTTTTGGTGGGATACTGGGCCTCATGCGGTGGGGTGTCTTATCCCACTTTCATTTTCAATCCACCACTAGAAAACGAGACCCTACTATGTACAAACGCATTCTTGTTTCAATCGATGGCAGTCCAACCTCCAACAAAGGCCTAGACGAGGCGGCCATGCTGGCTCAGGTTTGTGACGCCGAGTTACGCCTGATTCATATCGTCGATCCGATCCCATTCACGGTGGGCTACGAGGCGTTTGGCCGCAACACGGGCAAGGAAATCACGGCCATCGAAAACGCGGGTCAAGCACTTCTTGACGCAGGCAAGCAGCGTGCCATGGCGGCTGGCGCGACGAAGGTCGAGACCGTGCTGGTCGAGCGCGCTGCGGCGCGGATCTCGGAGCGCATCGTTGAACAGGCCACTGATTGGGATGCACAACTGATCGTCATCGGTACACACGGCCGACGCGGTGTGGGCCGCTTGCTACTGGGCAGCGACGCCGAGCAGACCATGCGCATTGCCCCCGTGCCAGTGTTGCTGGTGCGCTCGCCAGATGACGCGACTACCGCCTAGCCAACTCCGTGACTGCCGCAAGCGGTAGCGCGCCTTCATCCATTCGTTCACGGGTGGTCTAGCGCGTCTCTCACGGTGAGCGGTGCGCAGATTCACCCTCGTGACGGTGCCCTAGCCGTCTGTTGGACTGTCGGCGCATCGGTTGCAAGCCGACCGCGCCGCACTATTTTTCACCCTCTTTTTGAGCAGCAGCCGGACTATTGGCCTGCAAATGCGGCAAAACCCACCTTCGCTGGGGTCGAATTTAGTTTCGATGTCGATAGTCTGAGCGCCTCTTCGCCCCCGCGTTGCGCGTGGGCAACTTGATCTTTACACCGCTGACATCTATCTGAGTTCTGGGTTCGCTACGCTCGCATCCATGACGGAAAGAGAGGACTGCACCAGTGAATCAAAAGAAAACAGCAGCTTTTGTGCGACGGCTCGGGCCGGGACTCATCACAGGGGCGGCAGACGATGACCCGAGCGGCATCGCCACCTACTCGCAAGCCGGTGCCCAATTTCGTTTTGGGCTGGTGTGGACGCTGCTGCTGACCACGCCGCTGATGATCGGCATTCAGATGCTTTCTGCCCGCATTGGCTGGGTGACTGGCCGAGGTTTGACGGTCAATATTGACCAGCTGTTTCCCCGCTGGCTGACGCTGCTGCTGGTGGGTCTGTTGGTGGTGGCCAACACAATCAACATTGCGGCCGATATTGGTGCCATGGCCGAGGCGGTTCGCTTGTTGGTTGGTGGCTCTGTGGCCGTTTATGTATTCGCGTTCGGGGCCTTTTGCATGGCGACGCAGGTGCTTTTTTCATATGAGCGCACGGTGCGTTTGCTGAAATGGCTCACGCTGTCGCTGTTCGCTTATGTGGCGGTGATTTTGAGTGTGTCGGTGCCTGTGCACCGGTTGGTGCAAGAGTCTTTGCAACCGTGGTCATTTTTCCCAGCTGATCTCTCGCTGAAACACTACATGACGATGGTGGTGGCCGTCTTGGGCACCACCATCAGCCCGTATTTGTTCTTTTGGCAGGCCGCGCAGGAGGTGGAAGACAACAACCGGCGACCTGAATCACAGGCCCTGCGAGCGCACCCAGACTACGCGGCTGAGCATTTGTTTCGCATCAAGCAGGACACCATTTTCGGCATGACGTTTTCCAACGTGATTGCTCTGTGCATTGTGGTGGCCACGGCTGTGACTTTGAATCTGCAGGGCATCACCGATATTCAAACCTCGGCGCAAGCCGCTCAGGCCTTGCGCCCGATTGCCGGTGAATTTGCGTTTGCCTTGTTCGCCCTGGGCATCATTGGCACGGGTCTGTTGGCGGTGCCGGTGCTGGCGGGCTCGGCCGCCTACGCGGTCAGTGAGCTGTACGGCTGGAAGGCCAGCCTGTCGCACGGGTTCAGAGAGGCGCGGGGCTTTTACCTCATCATCTTGGCCGCGACTGGCATTGGCTCCCTCATCGGCTATCTGGAGGTGGACCCCATTCAGGCCTTGGTTTGGAGCGCGATTGTCAACGGCGTGATTTCGGTGCCCATCATGGCGGCGCTGATGTGGATTGGTCAGTCGGAGCGGCTGATGGGCCAGCTCACCATCAGCCGGCGTCACCGGTTTTTTGGCTGGTCGGCCACGCTGGTGATGGCGGTTGCGGTGGTGTTGATGGGGGTCACCAGCTTGTGAATGCAGGCAGGTTCTTGGAGGGGATGAATTTTGAAGAAAAGTGGCGCTAACCATTATCTTACGGGCGTGAGCAGCTCCTATAGTCGTAGCAACCTCAAGGTGATGAGTGGTATAGAAAACGCCAGGTTCACCGTTATCGCTTAGACTCCGCGCTGCCCGGGGTGCGCTAGGTAGCGCTGAGATGGAAGACCAGACCCGCGAACTTGATCCGGTTAATACCGGCGTAAGAAGAGCAAAACACCTGATATTTGTGCGCCCACCCGAATTCTCTTCGGGCCTATTCGGGCGCCGGGTGTGTCCTCCCTGGTTCGCGTGTTTGATTGACGGCTCTTCTCCGGAGCATTTGGTCCACCCTTCAGGAGAACACGCCATGAATGCCCCCGACAAGTTCACTCAATTGCTGAGCCTTTCCCGTGAGCCCTTGCCGGCTTCGCGCAAGATTTACGTGCCCGGTAGCCAACCCGACATCCGCGTCCCGCTGCGTGAAATCATGCAAACCAACGGTGAAGCCGTCTCGGTGTACGACACCTCCGGCCCTTACACCGACCCCACCATCTCCATTGACGTTCGCCAAGGCCTGCCCAGCGTGCGAACCTCTTGGATTGAGCGGCGTGGCGACACCGAGCTGTACACCGGCCGCACCCCCTATGCCTTGGACGATGGCCTGAAAAATGGCGAGACCGAAACGCTGGCTTTGCTGCGCGCGCAAGCGGCGGGCCTGCAGCGCCAGCCGCGCCGGGCCAAAGCGGGGGGCAATGTGTCTCAAATGCACTATGCGCGCCAAGGCATCATCACCCCCGAGATGGAGTACGTGGCCATTCGTGAGAACCAAAAGCTCGAATGGATGGCCCAGTACACCGGCAACGCCGAGCGCGAAGCGCGCTTGGCCGGCAACAGCTTTGGGGCCAGCATTCCCCGCGTGATGACGCCCGAGTTTGTGCGCGACGAAATCGCCCGTGGGCGCGCCATCATCCCCGCCAACATCAACCACCCTGAGATTGAGCCGATGGCGATTGGCCGCAATTTTCTGGTCAAGATCAACGCCAACATTGGCAACTCGGCGGTTACCTCCAGCATTGAGGAAGAGGTTGAGAAACTGGTGTGGTCGATTCGCTGGGGTGCCGACACGGTCATGGACTTGTCGACCGGCAAAAACATCCACACCACGCGCGATTGGATTCTGCGCAACTCGCCGGTGCCCATTGGCACCGTGCCGATTTACCAAGCACTGGAAAAAGTGGGCGGCGTGGCCGAAGACCTGACTTGGGAGATTTTTCGCGACACGCTCATTGAGCAAGCCGAGCAGGGCGTGGACTACTTCACGGTGCACGCGGGCGTGCGCTTGGCCTTTATTCACCTCACCGCGCAGCGCATGACCGGCATCGTGTCACGCGGCGGCTCCATCATGGCCAAGTGGTGCATAGCGCACCACAAAGAGAATTTCATCTACACCCACTTTGATGAAATGACGGAAATTTTGAAGGCCTACGACGTGAGCTACTCGCTGGGCGATGGCCTGCGCCCTGGCTCAGGTGCGGACGCCAATGACGAAGCCCAGTTTGCCGAACTGCGCACCCTGGGAGAGTTGACCCAGCAAGCCTGGAAGCAAGACGTGCAGGTGATGATCGAAGGCCCTGGCCACGTGCCCCTGCACATGGTGCAAGCCAATATGACCGAGCAGCTCAAGCACTGCCACGAAGCGCCGTTTTACACCCTAGGCCCCCTAACCACCGACATTGCCCCCGGCTACGACCACATCACCAGCGGCATTGGCGCGGCCATGATCGGCTGGTTTGGCACCGCCATGCTGTGTTACGTCACGCCTAAAGAGCATTTGGGTCTGCCCGACCGTGATGACGTGAAGGTGGGCATCATCACTTACAAAATTGCTGCCCACGTGGCCGACGTGGCCAAGGGTCACCCGGGTGTGCGCGCCCGTGATGACGCCTTGTCCAAAGCCCGCTTTGAGTTCCGCTGAATGGACCAGTTCAACCTGTCACTCGACCCCGACACCGCGCGTGATTTTCATGACGAGACGCTGCCCAAGGACTCGTCCAAAGTGGCGCATTTTTGCTCCATGTGCGGCCCAAAGTTCTGCTCCATGAAGATCTCGCAAGAGGTGCGCGAGTACGCCAAGATCAAAGGCGTGAGCGACGAGCAGGCCTTGGCGCAGGGCATGGACGCCAAGTCAGAAGAGTTCAAGCGCGGCGGCAGTGAAATCTACATCCCCATCAACCCGGCCTGAGCGGCAAGCCACCGCACGGGAGAGCCATCATGACCATTGGAATTGCGGGCGCAGGCCTGCTTGGGCGACTGCTGGCGCTGCAACTCAGCAGCAAGGGGCACCAGGTCGAGGTGTTTGACTCCGCGCGCGGCCCGGGGCCGCGCGAAACCTCGGGTTCTGAGGGCGCGGCCTGGAGTGCCGCTGGCATGCTCAGCCCGGTGGCCGAGCTGGACCGGGGCAACGAAGAGGTGTTCCGCCTGGGGCTGCGCTCTTGTGCGCTGTGGCCCGGCATTGCGCAGGCCATCGGTATGCCCCACGTTTGCCACTTGGATGGCAGCGTGTTGGTCGCGCACCGGGCGGATGCAGGCGCTGCCCAGCGCTTGGTCGGACTGCTGCAGGCCAAAGCCGATGGGCAGCACCAGCCCGAAGCGTTGACGGTGGAGGCACTGGCGTCGCTGGAGGCCAGCGTGCAGGGCCCCACCTTGGCGTGGCTTTTGCCCAGCGAAGGTTACATGGAGGTGCACAACACGCTGCACGGCATGCATGCGCAGGCCACGCGCCAAGGGGTGCAATGGCACTGGGGCTGCACGGTGCAAGCCGTGCAAGACGGCCAGTTGCACACCACGCAAGACGGGGGGGCAAAGGCCATGCGTTTTGAGCACGTGTTTGATGTGCGCGGTGTGGGGGCGCGCCCGCAGCTGCCGGTGCGGGGGGTGCGGGGTGAAATTTTTTTGCTGCACGCGCCCGAGGTGTCGCTGTCGCGCCCCATGCGCTTGATGCACCCGCGCCACAGCGTGTACATCGTGCCACGCCCGGATCACTGCGTGGTGGTGGGTGCCAGCGAGATCGAAAGCGAAGACCGCTCCAACGTCTCACTGCGCAGCGCACTGGAGCTGCTCAGTGCCGCGCACAGTGCCATCCCCGCGCTGGCCGAGGCGCGCATCCTGCACACCGAAAGCAATCTGCGCCCGGCGCTGCCCGACAACCTTCCGCTGGTGGCGCAGAGCGCAAGCTGCACGCGCATCAACGGCCTGTACCGCCACGGCTGGCTCTTGGCCCCAGCGCTGGTGGAGCAGGCGCTGCAGGAGCTGGCGTGGTGATGGCGGCCCGGACACCGGCACTGGCAGTGCTTGTGAATGGCCAAAACCAAACCACCACGGTGTCCACCTTGCATGA
>JAGODZ010000346.1 GCA_017997975.1 Rhodoferax sp. | reverse complement strand
ACCGAGGTCACTGCCTACAATGCAAAGCCGGACTTCCGCCCAGAAGCCCGGCTTTGTTGCATCAATTCCCCTAAGCCGATAGAGAAAGTGCCCCGTGGAAGAATTCCTCACCGCCCAATTTTGGCTTGCCGTCGGTCAGATCATCATGATCGATATTTTGCTGGGTGGCGACAACGCGGTGGTCATTGCCTTGGCTTGTCGCCAACTCCCGCCCCAATTGCGCACCAAGGGCATTCTCTGGGGCACAGCGGGTGCCATCGTGCTGCGGGTCATCCTCATTGCGTTCGCGCTGACCTTGCTCCAACTGCCGTTTTTGAAACTGGTCGGGGCCGCCCTGCTGCTGTGGATTGGCGTCAAACTGCTGGTGCCGGACGACGATGAACACTCCAACATCCAGAGCAGCGACAAGCTGTGGGCAGCCGTTAAGACGGTCATCATTGCCGACTTGGTCATGAGTGTGGACAACGTCATTGCCATTGCCGGAGCCGCCACTGGCGCGGGCGCGCAGCACCAAATGCCACTGGTTATTTTTGGCCTGCTGGTGAGCATTCCTATCATTGTCTGGGGCAGCCAGCTGGTTCTGAAGCTCATGGATCGGTTCCCGCTGATCATCACGGCAGGTGGCATGCTGCTGGGTTGGATTGCAGGCACCATGGCGCACAGCGATCCAGCCATCAAAGACTGGCTCCCTCAAACATCCGTGTGGAGCTACGGTTTGGGCTTGGCCGGTGCCCTGGGCGTGTTGCTGGTGGGGGGACTTCTCAAAAAGCAGGCACTCCAAAGAACTCGCGTCAAAACGGGCTGAAGCACTGCACTGTGATGATTTTGGTCATTTGATCCCCCAGCCAACCCATCATTGCCATGATGCAGTACCTCTTTTGCGCACACACCGACACCGGGCGAGTGCGTGCGAACAATGAAGACGCTGTGGTGTTTGACGCAGAGATGGCGGTGGGCGTGTTGGCCGATGGCATGGGCGGTTACAACGCCGGGGAAGTGGCAAGCGGCATGGCCACTGACTTCATCAAAACCGAATTGTCGAAGTGGTTGTCTGAAGCCGGGCCGCTCGCACAGTTAGCCCACCTCAAGCGAGCGATGGAACTCTGCGTGCACAAGGCGAATCTGGCTATCTACAATTCAGCACTCGACAACCCTCATCACGCAGGCATGGGGACCACGCTGGTGCTTGGCGTTTTCCTTGGAGAAACTTTGTTACTCGGCCATATTGGGGACTCTCGCTGCTACCGGGTCCGTGGGGGTCATTGCGAGCGGCTCACCAGAGACCATTCCTTTTTACAAGAACAGATGGATGCGGGCTTGATGACACCACTGCAAGCGGCCTGTTCACCCCACCGAAATCTGGTCACCCGGGCCTTGGGCATTGAAGACGCTGTGCTTTTGGAGCTGGGGCAGCACCGCGTTGAGCCGAACGATATGTATCTGATGTGCTCAGATGGCCTCTCAGACATGCTTGCAGATGCTGAAATGCTCGATATCTTGCAAAATGTGGCATCGCACCCGGAAAAAGCCGCCCGTCTTGTGAATTTGGCGAATGCCAAAGGGGGGCGTGACAACATCTCAGTGCTGCTGGTTCATGCGACTGGCGAATCAGACAAGCGCGGTTTAATATCGCGATGGCTCGGCAAGTAGTCGCGACGTGCGAAGTGCACCTAACAAATTTAATGAATAGGAGTCGATCATGCCAAAAATGATCGTTTCAATTGACGGCGTTGTGATCAAGGAAGTCCAGTTGACGAAGGACAAAACAACCTTGGGTCGGCGTCCCTACAACGATATCGTCATTGACAACCTCGCCATCAGTGGCGAGCACGCTGTCTTTGAAGTACAGGGCAACCAGGTTTACTTGGAAGACATGGACAGCACCAATGGCACCTACGTCAACGGCAAAGCGGCAAAAAGACTGTTGCTCCAACATGGCGACCTCATTGATGTCGGCAAGTACAAGATCAAATTTGACGATCAAACCGAAGCGACGGCGTCAGCGACTGCCCCGTCAGGTCAGGCACCCACCAAACTGAGCGACTTGTCTACCACTGCGACGGCATCTATTAAAGGCTTGTCAGGTGCTGCTGCGGGGCGCGAAGTTCCGTTGAGCAAAATGGTGACCACCGTCGGTAAGCCTGGGGTGGCCGTCGCGGCCATCACCCGACGGCATGGTGGTTTTTTTGTTCACCATGTCGAAGGCGCTGGCAACCCTACCCTTAATGGCGCGCCTTTTGGCGTCGAGCCCACCGCGCTGAAAAATGGCGATGTGATTGAGCTGGCGGGCACCCAAATGCAATTCGTTCAGTCCTGAGTCGTGGGCAACTCTCAATGCAGGTTGAACCGCAAGACGCAGCGTTAAAGCCATGAGCTCGGTCCTTCCACCCGCAGGCACCCCGGGGCACTCGGAGCAAGCGTTTTATGCCACGCAAAAACTCCCCGCCAACAAGCGGGGCTTGACTTTTGAGACCCTTTTTTACCGGCAACTGCAAAGCGTCACGTCGCGAATCCACGAGACAGAAAATCTCGACCAACTCATGCTCGAAGTCAGCAACGACATCTGCAAGTTGTTCAACGCCGACCGATTGACCCTGTATGCCGTCAATGAAGATGGGAGCGCCATCATCTCCAAGGTCAAAACAGGCCTCAACAGCAGCCGCGACCTTCGTCTGCCTGTCACGCCCCAAAGCATTGCTGGCTACGCCGCTTTCAGCAAACGCCTGATCAACCTGCCTGACGTTTACGACGACGACGCACTGAAACGCATTCACCCCGCGCTCACCTTCTTGAAAGAAGTGGACAACCGGTCGGGCTACCGAACCCGACAAATGTTGGTTGCCCCTGTTTTGGAGGGAAGCACGCTGCATGGCGTCTTGCAGATCATCAACAACAAAAGTGACCAACCCTTCGGCGAGCTAGAGATGGACGGGGTGACCCAGCTCTGCAAAACCTTGGCCATCGCCATTCGGCAACGCGTTTTGAAAGCCGAAGAGAGCGCCTGGCAACGCGCCACCAAGTACGACGGCTTGGTCGCCGACGGCGTCATGAGCGCCGAAGAGCTCAAAGAATGCCTGAAAGAAGCCCGCACCTCCGGTCAAGCGGTGGACCAAGTGCTGCTGAACACGTACCACGTGCGCCCGGATCAAATTGGCCCCTCACTGGCCAAGTTCTTCAACGTGCCCTA
>JAGODZ010000345.1 GCA_017997975.1 Rhodoferax sp. | reverse complement strand
CAATTCGTCCAGCGCAACGTCCATCAGCCGCCCCAAGGGCAAGGCATTGAGGTCGCCTGAGCGGAGCTGCAGCATGGCCAGCGCATGGCGGTTCGCCCCCAAGAGCCAACCGTCACCCGAGAGCGCCACAATGCCTTCGGCCACCGTGCCAATGCCCTCGATTTGCGGGTGCAGGTGCAGTCGAATGTCGCGCTGGCTACTGGCGATGACCAGACGGTTCTCGATCATGTTGGCGGCCGTATTGACCAGCCCCAGCGTATTCGGGTGCCCGCCGCGCTGATCACCCGAAATGTCCAAAATACCAAGCAAGCGCCCTTGTGCAGACAGGATGGGGGCGGCCGTGCAGGTGAGAAAACTGTTGCGCTCAAAGAAATGCTCC
Source organism: Rhodoferax sp. (assembly GCA_017997975.1). Lineage (GTDB taxonomy): Bacteria > Pseudomonadota > Gammaproteobacteria > Burkholderiales > Burkholderiaceae_C > Rhodoferax. The sequence goes on along the minus strand of JAGODZ010000345.1, from coordinate 2,808 downwards.
GCGCCGTGAATCGCCACCCCACTGGCCTCGGCCATGGCCGTGCCAATGGCATTGGTGCCCCGATGCCCTTCATGCCACGACGCGCCGCAGCTCAGCGCCACTTGATCGGCCTTGCCCAAAAAGTCAACATGGCCTAGGGTGTGAATCAGGGTGCCTGTCTGATCGGCCAGCACCACCATGCCTTGGCTGTGGCGTACCTGCTCAAAGAGGTAGGCCATCACCGGGCGGGAATAAGCCAACAACTCATGGTTGGAGGCCAAGGTTTGGCGCAGCGCCCCCCCGCTGCTGTGCGGGGCGTCCACCGCGCGTCCGTTGGGCATCAACCCGGCAGCCAAGCTGCGCTGCCATGAACGCACCAAACGGTCATCCAATCCATCACTGGCACAGTCGCCATGCTCACTCAATTGCAGCCGCGCGTGGCGCAAAGCGGCTTCGGGAATAGAAGGTTGCACGTTGTCTCCTGGACCTTTTTTTGGGGGGGCACGTTGTCAGGGTAGGGCCTCCCATGGTACCTAAGCACCACGCCGTTGACTCGGGGAAGGGATTTCCTATGGCAGGGTGACACGACTGCGGACGCTCCAGAATGCAACACCTGTCACATTTTGGACCACCCTGCAGTCCTAGGGAAAACACGCAGAGCCATTTTTAATATCGTTTGAAATCAACAACCTACGCAGAGTTGACCCACATGGCACGGGTCTTGATACACCACACTGCCTACCCAGGCCATTGTTCATCCCTACAACTGATTCGAGGAGACTCCATGATTTACGCAGCCCCCGGCACCGACGGCGCGAAAGTGATTTTCAAGGCCCAGTACGACAATTTCATTGGTGGCCAATTCGTGCCCCCCGTCAAAGGCCAGTACTTTGACGTGGTCACCCCCATCACCGGCCAGCCCTACACCCAAGCGGCGCGCTCCACCGGCGAAGACATTGACTTGGCACTCGATGCCGCGCACGCCGCTGCAGACGCGTGGGGCCGCACCCCGCCCACCACGCGCGCCAATATTTTGAACAAAATTGCCGACCGCATGGAGGCCAATTTGGAGATGTTGGCCTATGCCGACAGCGTCGATAACGGCAAACCCATTCGTGAAACGCTCAACGCAGACATTCCTTTGGCGATTGATCACTTTCGCTACTTTTCAGGCTGCGTACGGGCACAAGAAGGTGGTTTGAGTGATCTGGATGGCGACACCGTGGCCTACCACTTTCAAGAGCCGCTGGGCGTGGTGGGGCAGATCATTCCTTGGAACTTTCCGATTCTGATGGCGGCCTGGAAACTGGCCCCCGCCATTGGTGCCGGTAACTGCGTGGTGCTCAAACCCGCCGAGTCCACGCCCATCAGCCTGCTGGTGTTGGCAGAACTGATTGCCGACTTGCTCCCACCGGGGGTGCTCAACATCGTCAACGGCTATGGCCGCGAAGCAGGCCTGCCGCTGGCGACCAGCAAACGCATTGCCAAAATTGCGTTCACCGGCTCCACCAGCACGGGGCGCGTGATTGCGCAAGCGGCGGCCAACAACCTGATTCCGGCCACGCTGGAGTTGGGTGGCAAGTCCCCCAACATCTTCTTTGCCGACATCATGGACAAAGACGACAGCTTTTTGGACAAGGCCATTGAAGGCATGGTGCTGTTTGCCTTCAACCAAGGCGAGGTCTGCACCTGCCCGTCGCGCGCTTTGATTCAAGAGTCCATCTACGACCGCTTCATGGAACGCGTACTCAAGCGCGTGGAAGCCATTGTGCAGGGCAACCCCCTCGACACCGACACCATGATGGGCGCGCAAGCCTCCAAAGAGCAGCTGACCAAAATCTTGTCCTACCTGGACTTGGGTCGCCAAGAAGGGGCGGAAGTGTTGATTGGCGGCGAGCAAGCGCACTTGGCGGGCGACCTGTCCGGCGGCTACTACGTGAAGCCGACGATGTTCAAAGGCCACAACAAAATGCGCATCTTCCAAGAAGAGATTTTCGGACCCGTGTTGGCCGTCACCACCTTCAAGGACGAAGCGGAAGCGTTAGCGCTGGCCAACGACACCTTGTACGGTTTGGGTGCTGGCGTGTGGAGCCGCAACGGCAACGTGGCCTACCGCATGGGGCGTGCTATCAAAGCGGGCCGGGTGTGGACCAATTGCTACCACGCCTACCCTGCGCACGCCGCCTTTGGTGGCTACAAAGAGTCGGGCGTGGGTCGGGAAAATCACAAGATGATGTTGAACCACTACCAGCAAACCAAGAACCTGCTGGTCAGCTACAGCGAGAGCAAACTCGGCTTCTTCTGATCCGGGGGCCATAACGCTTGCTTAACTCAAAAGGGGCAGGCAACTGCCCTTTTTTAATGGAGAAACCATGGTGGAAAAAGTAGTGGCCACGCCTGCCGCATTGGCGCTGGTTGAGTTTTTACAAAAAGAACACGGCACCGTGATGTTTCATCAAAGCGGGGGCTGTTGCGACAACAGTGCGGCCAATTGCTACCTGCCGGGTGAGATCACGATGGGGGCGGGCGATGTGCTGCTGGGCAAGATTGGCGGTGCCCAGTTCTTCATCAGCACCTCGCAATACGAAACCTGGAAACACACGCAGCTCATCATTGATGTGATTGACGGCCATGGCGGCACGTTTTCACTGGAAGGGCCGCTGGGCAAGGCGTTTCACACCCGCTCTCGGGTGTTCACGAGCGCCGAGTTGGCTGAGCTGGGGCTCTCAGCGCCTTCGGCAAACGCGTCACTACCGTCTTAAAGCGCGCACGACCGAAACCCAGCAAACAGGTCGTCTCGGGCGGGCAAGGCAAAGTTGCGGTACTTGG
>JAGODZ010000106.1 GCA_017997975.1 Rhodoferax sp. | reverse complement strand
GCTCAGAGGTCAGGGCATCGAACACATCAGCCACTGCCACAATGCGCCCGAACAGGGGAATGGCCTCGCCCACCAAAGCGCTGGGGTAGCCGCTGCCGTCAAATTTTTCATGGTGGGTGTGCGCGATCTCGGCCGCCACTTGCATCAATGAAGAGGCACCGGAGCTCAAAATCTCGAAACCAATGACGGCGTGTTGTTTCATGATGACGAACTCCGCCTCGGTCAACTTGCCTGGCTTCAGCAAGATCATGTCGGGGGTGCCGACCTTACCCACATCGTGCATGGGTGCTGCTGCCAGTAGCAAGTCTTGTTGCGCCACAGAAAGCCCCATGCAGCAAGCAATATGACGGGAATAGTGCGCCATGCGCAAAATATGACCGCCGGTTTCTGGATCACGGTACTCGGCCGCCCGAGACAAACAGAAAATCGCTTCCCGCTCTCGGGCAACGATGGTTTCGGTGGCCTGGCGCACCTCGTCGGCCAGCCAAGCAGCATGGTTGGCCAGCTTTTTGTGGCTGCCGCGCAAAGCCAGCATGTTCTTCGCGCGCGCTAAAAACTCAATGTTGTCGATGGGTTTGGTGAGGAAATCGGTGACCCCGATTTTCAGCGCCTCATGGCGCAATGCAGTTTCATGGTTGGCGGTGATCATGAGCACGGGAATGTCAGGGTGGCTGGCCCGGAACTGCTGGACCAGATCGGTGCCGTTCAAAATCGGCATCATGTAGTCCACGATCACCAGATCGGGCTCGTTCATCACACACCACTCCAAAGCGGCCACTGGATCGGTAAAACACACCGGCTCACAACCCGGCAACTTACGCACCAAGTGCTGCAGCAGCGTCACATTCATTTGCGCATCGTCAATGATCGCGACCTTCATTACGCTCTCCTATAAGTGCCAGCCAACTTGTTTCACCTAATTCTATGTCGTTGAAAGCGCATCAAGCTCAGACCTGAAAACCCATTGAGGTCTCGCATTCGACCCCAAAAACGGGAGCGATACGGCAATTGCCCGCTGGCGACAGCCTGAGCCAAGTGAGCGCAGCGTCACCCCCTAGGTCCGACTCACAAGGCTTTGAAGCCCTGCATGGTTACAGTCGTTTAAGAAAAAAGAGGCTGTAACCCATGCAGATACTGCGCAACATGCTACTTTTTTTATAGCAAAAGTGTTTGATTGGTCTGCCCATGATCGGCTTGGGTACCGGCCACTTGGGCCTATCGCGCCGCTACCAAAACGGAAGTGCGCGCCAATGCGTGGATGAGAGAGTCTCCACAATCGCCCCCCAATTTTGTTGCGAACGCACGGGCACGGCCTGCCACTGGCGGGTTTTGCTGTTCCACACTCGCACCTCGGTGTAGGCCTGCCCCGACAGCCCACGGCTTCGCCGCTCAAGAGAGCGGCGGTCAAAGCATCCGGCGGCCCGCAAAGCGGCGTCGCTCGGACTGTCAGGGTGGGGGTTCACGAGGGGCATCAGAAAACCTTGAACCGGCGTGGTTGATCGAAGGGCTGTGGGTCGGTGGGGCGGAGTCATGATTTTAGTCCCGCTGACCAGAGAAGACACCCCCATCAGACGCCATACCTTGCGCTTGTCCATGGGATTGGCGCGGCAATGCTGGAGCGCTTGTTGGGGGTGCCCATTGCAAACGACTACAGTCCTCCAGAGCCTCTGGGAACGTCACAGCTAGACAATGGCTCCCTTTATGACAAACCGGCGTACCTCAGCCGCCTGCCCCCCGTTCCTGCAATCACCCTTTTCTCTTGCCCCGCCATGCCATTACCAAACTCCACCCCGTTCATTGCGCCCCTGACTCGCCGCTCCTTGCTTCAAGTCAGCATGGCCTGTGTGACGCTGCCAGCCTTGGCTTTGGCCGCGCCGGCGCCGTCGTCCGACGGGTGGCCCCGAACTTTGGCCGTTCCGGGGGGCATCGTGCGGGTGTCCCTGGGCCCGGCGGCGGTGCGGCCGGTCGCCCATGCGGGGGAAGTGCCTTTGCTGGTGCAAGGCGATGTGATTGAGTGGCGTGCTTTGGTCGGGATTGCGCTCAGCGCCATGCCCGGTGAAGCCGTCATCACCGTGCAAACGCCAGGCCAAGCCCCAAGGCAAGTGAGTTACAGCGTGGCGGCCAAGTCCTACCGGGAGCAGCGCCTGAAGGTGGCCCCCGGCACGGTGGATCTGTCGGCGCAAGACACCGCCCGCTACGAACAAGAGCGCGCGCACCAACAGACGGTGATGGCGACGTTCAGCGAGCCCTTGCCCCCTGAGTCCTTGCGCATGCAAGTGCCCACGCCGGGGCGTCGGTCTAGCTCTTTTGGCCTGCGACGGGTGTTCAACGGGCAATCTCGCAACCCCCACAGCGGGATGGACATTGCCGCCCCCACCGGCACACCCATCGTGGCCCCACTGGCGGCACGCGTCATTGACACCGGCAACTACTTTTTCAACGGCAACACGGTGTGGCTGGACCATGGGGGTGGCCTGTTGAGCATGGTGTGCCACTTGAGCCGCATTCAAGTGAAAGTGGGTGACGTGTTGCAGGCGGGCGATCGTGTGGGTGCCGTAGGGGCCACGGGTCGGGTCACGGGACCGCATTTGCACTGGGGCGTCATGCTGAACCAGACCATGGTGGACCCGGCTTTGTTTCTGGCGGATTGACCTCTGACATCCAGCCCCACCGCCCAAAATTTTTCGACCGGGGTGCTATGCTGCGCGCGATGAATTTGGCCGCTGCACCCCGTTTGATCTGCTTCAACAAACCCTATGGCGTGCTCAGCCAGTTCACGCCCGAGGGCCGCTGGCGGGGGCTGAAAGACTTCATCGACATTCCCGGCGTCTATGTGGCGGGGCGGCTTGATGCCGACAGCGAAGGGCTGCTGCTGCTCACCGATAACGGCCCACTCCAAGCCCGCATCTCAGACCCCAAGCACAAAATGGAAAAAACCTACTGGGTGCAAGTCGAAGGTGTGCCCAGCGAAGCGGCTTTAGAGCCCCTGCGCCGAGGGGTTCAACTCAACGACGGCCCCACGCGCCCTGCCCGCGCCCGCTTGATCCCCGCGCCGGATGCTTTGTGGCGCCGCGAACCGCCCGTGCGGGTTCGCCAATCCATCCCCACCACCTGGATCGAATTGGTGATCTCAGAGGGCCGCAACCGACAGGTGCGCCGCATGACCGCCGCCGTGGGGTTTCCCACCCTGCGCTTGATTCGCGCCGCCATTGGACCGTACCAGCTCAATGACCTGCCACCCGGCACTTGGCGGGAAGCGCATGTACCAACACAAGGTGCTTAATTTACTCCTTATTTCATAGCTGCTTGCGCAGACTGTGTATGGTCTAGAGGCCTAAAACATACTTAAATCCATGTGCACCCTTTGCCAGAACGTAACCACGGCTTCCCCCTATTTTTTAGACCTCACCATGACCCAACCCTTAGATTTTTGGAACACCCTGTACCAACAAAGCCAGCAAGTGAACTTAGAGGTGGGTGCCCTTCCCGTTTTGCAGATGAACCACGACCTGCACCTCAACGCCCACGTGAACTGCGCCACCGCGCCCTGGGTGGCCTCGCCGGCTGCGGGCGTGCGGCGCATCGTGTTGGAGCGGGACGGCGGTGAGGTCACGACGCGTGCGACCAGTTTGGTGGCCTACCGGGCGGGCAGCCACTTTGCAGCGCACGCGCATCCCAAAGGGGAAGAAATTTGGGTGTTAAGTGGCGTTTTTTCTGACGCCAGCGGGCATTACCCTGCGGGCAGCTACCTGCGCAACCCACCGGGTTCAGCCCACGCCCCCTTCAGTGACGAAGGTTGCCTGATTTTTGTCAAGCTGCAGCAATTTGATGCTGACGACAGCGTTCGCCTGGCCGTGAAACCAACGCCAGCCCCCATCACGCCAAACGCCCCACCCTTGAACAGGCGAGTGCTGTTCGAGCGACCCAACGAACGTGTGGAGCTGATTCACTTTGCGCAAGCAGCCGAACTGCCCGCTGATTTGGGTCCACAGGGCGTTGAGGTGTTGGTGCTGCAAGGGGAAGTGACCGGCCCCGCTGAGCTCTACCCGCTGGGCACTTGGCTGCGCTGCGCACCCTCGCTGTCGCGCAAGCACCACGCCCAAGCGGGTACTGCGCTTTACGTGAAAAGTGCGCATTTGGGCGCGTCGCAATGAACGGCAACGGGTCTTCAAACGCATCCCCCGCACTGATTGTGGGCGGCGGCTTGGCCGGTTTGTACGCGGCTTACCGCCTAGAGCAAGCGCAAATTCCCTACGTGTTGTGGGAAGCGCAGCCCCGGTGGGGCGGGCGCATGGATGCTTTACCTATTGAAGACCAGCCCGAACTGGGCGTTGATCTGGGCCCCACTTGGTTTTGGCCGCACCAGAGCCGCATGCAACGCCTGTGCTCTGACTTGGGGTTGACCCGGTTTGAGCAGTACGTGGCTGGCGACGTGCTCTACCAACTCAAACCAGAACACGCACCGCAGCGCACCGCAGGCGCGGGTGCCATGGTGTCTTACCGCGTTGAAGGCGGCATGCGGGCACTGATCAACGCGCTGCTGAGCCGCCTGAATCCGTCCTCTTTGGCATTGCGCCATGCACTCACCTCGCTCACCCGATCGGGTGAGGTGTGGACGGCCACCGCCCAGCATCAAGGCCAGACTGTGCAGGTGCAAACCCACCAACTCATCATCGCCGCACCGCCAAGAAAAATGGCGGCACCATTGCGCCCCCACCTGCCCACCCGGCTTTACGAGCAACTTTGCGCCACACCCACTTGGATGGCGGCACAAGCCAAGTTTGTGGCGGTGTATGACACCGCTTTTTGGCGCGACGCGGGCTTGGCTGGGCAGGCGTTCAGCCGCGTGGGCCCGATGGTGGAGATGCACGATGCCTCGTCTGCCGCTGAGGCAGGCCATGCGCTGTTTGGCTTTGTCGGGGTGCCCGCTCAAGCCAGGCGCCAACACAGTCAGGCCGCGCTAGAGACCGCTTGTGTGGACCAGTTGGTCGCTATTTTTGGACCCGAGGCCAGCCGACCCCGCGCAGTGCTGCTCAAAGACTGGGCGCAAGAAGCGTGGATTGCCAGTGCGCAAGACCTGGCTGAAACCCCGCAGCACCCAAACTTGAATCTCGCACCCTGGCGCACTGCGTTGAACGGCTTGGGGTTGCAGTTGGTGGGCAGCGAATTCGCCCGCGAAGAAGGCGGCTACTTGGAAGGGGCTTTGAACGCTGTAGAGGCGTCTTTAGAAGCGATGTTGAAGCCGCACTGAGCCGCTCACAAGCCCTGTCAACGCCAACCCGATGGCGTTGAACCCGGCCAACCCACTTCCGTTTTAAGCAAGGCCTTTGTATGCACCCCGACACCATCCTCCACTTCTGGTTCACCGAACTCAATGACGCCCAGCGCTTTGCCAAAGATGAGGCGTTGGATGCGCTATTGCGCCAACGGTTTGAGGCCACCCTCCACGCGGCCATCGCCGGTGAGTTGTATGAATGGCGACGCTCTGCGTTGGGCCGGCTGGCTGAAATTGTGGTGCTGGACCAGTTCTCCCGCAACATCTACCGCGACACCCCGGCCGCCTTTTCGCAAGACGCCCAAGCCCTCACCTTGGCGCAAGAGATGGTGGGTCTGGGGCTCGACCAAGACCTGCCTATAGTGCAGCGCGCTTTTGCTTACATGCCCTATATGCACAGTGAATCCTTGTTGATTCACCAGCAAGCATTGGTTCTTTTTGCGCAACCAGGGTTGGAAGGCTCATTGGCTTTTGAGCACAAGCACCACGCCATCTTGGTGCAATTTGGGCGCTACCCCCACCGCAATGGCATTCTCGGACGCCCCTCCAGCGCGCCAGAAATCGCATTTTTAAAGCAACCCGGTTCGTCGTTCTGAATGGGTTTACAAGCAGTCACTCACCCCTTTCACACCGTGTTGAGTGTGAGACGGTCGTAAAAAAACCGCCTGGTTCCCTAGAGAACGAGACGGTGTTGGCGGGTCAGACCTTAGTCTTCAGTGGGCGTTAGTTCTGGCTTGGTGGTCTCTGAACGTGCCGCGCGCCCGAGTGCGCTTTCAATCATGCGGTTCAACTTGTCTGCCGCACCGGTGACCGCCTGATTCAAGCTCTCTGCGTGGTGCGTCACCGCCATCGGCACACGCCCTTGCAGCCGCGCTTCCATGACGCACCGCTTTTGACTGAGGCTGCCTTTGCGACCGATCTCATCACCCAAGTGCACTTCAACGCGCGTGATGTGTTCAGCGTGGTGACTGAGGCCCCGTTTCACTTCGCTCTCTGCCCAAATGGCAAGAGATTCTCCGCCTCCTTCAATGTTGTGATCGGTGTTGACTTGAATCTGCATGGCTTTCTCCTGTTGGTGAATATGAACCGCTGGCAGTGGGCCCTCGGCCACCCAGGCGCTGTCGTCTCAGCACCTTCAAATTCATTCTACGGCAGCCACGCACCCCCCTAACTTTTGTATGGACTCCAAAGCGCTGGCGTGGAGGCCACTCGCTCGACGCAAACATCGGCTGCGCGTTCCCACCCACGGCCGCACCCTGTCGCACGCCTCCTGCGCAATGGCAAAATGTTCATACCCCCATGGGATGCGTTGACTTGTCAACCGATCGCATGGGCCCTGATCTCTGCCCAGAGGTCGGTCACTGAGGGATGGCAAGGAACTAAATTGGGAAATCTATTGATGCCTTTGGCCTCGCTACTGAGCGGGGTGGGCATGCTGGTCGTGGCAACGGGTCTTTTGTTTGCGGCGATTGGCGCGCAGGCCGGTCTGGCCGCCTTTCCGGTGCTGGTCACCGGGTTGATCAACTCTGCCTACTTCGCAGGCTTTGTTTTTGGCACCTACGCCTGCCCGGAAATCATCAAACGGGTGGGGCATATTCGCGCCTTCGCCGCCATGGCGTCCATTGCCTCCACGCTGCCTATTCTTCACGCTTTGTGGCTCAACCCTTGGTTTTGGGGCAGCTTGCGCTTCATCACGGGGGTGTGCTTGGTGGGTTTGTACATTGTGGTGGAGAGCTGGTTGAACGTGGTGGCGCCCAGCGCCCAGCGCGGCAAGGTGTTTGCCGCCTACATGGCGGTGAGCGGTATCGCCATGGCGCTGGGGCAGTGGTTGATTCTGGTGGGTGACCGCTTCGGTTTTGTGCCGTTCGCCATCGCCTCGATTCTTTTCTCCTTTGCGCTGCTTCCCATCACGCTCAACCGGGTCGAGGCGCCCGAGCCCACAGCGGCACCCACTTTGGGTTTGGCGAAGTTGTTCAACATCTCCCCGATTGGGGTCATGGGTGCCATGGCATCGGGCTTGCTGAGTGGGGCTTTTTACAGTTTGGGCCACGTTTTTGGCCAACGGGTGGGGTTCAGTGTGGTGGGCATTGCCACTTTTATGGGGGCCACCATATTGGGTGGCGCGGCTTTTCAGTGGCCGGTAGGCCATTTGTCGGATCGCCATGACCGCCGTTGGGTGCTGTTTGGCGTGTGTGGGTGTGGTGCCGCCGTGGCCTTGGTCGGGTTTTTCTTTGCGCTGGACTCAGAGACGGCGTTGATTGGGCTGGGCGTGATTTACGGAGGCTTGACCTTCACTATTTATGGTTTGTCAGTGGCACACGTGAACGACCTGATCGAGCGCAACCGGGTGTTGGAGGTCACCGGCGGCTTGCTGCTATTGCATGGCGTGGGGGCGGCCATTGGCCCCACACTGGCAGGCGGCTTGATGGACCTCATGGGGCCAGGGAGCCTGCTTCTTTATTTCACCGGGGTGTTGTTGCTATTGGCCTTGGGCACGTGGCGCATCATCCAAATCAAACCCCTCAACCGGGGCGAACCAGGACAAAAAGCAGACTACGTGGTCATGGGCACGGGGTCGCAGGCGGTCCTGGCGCTGGACCCGCGAAGCCCCGACCCCGAGGTGCCGCCCGCACCCGCCGGGCAGGACAAAGAAACCTAGCCGCTGCTAGCCGCTCCTAAAAATGAAGACTATTTCTATGCACACTCCCATGACTCAATCTTTTAAATTCTCAAAACTTGCAAAATTTGCACTGACGCCGCTGCTTATTGCGGCCGGGTTGACTTTGAGCGCTTGCTCCCCCCAAGACACGGCCAGCACGGCCGATGCCGCCCAACCGGCTCAACCCCTCGAAGCGGTGGCGGCCCAAGGCAAAGGGTTGACCGTGGGCGCGATGATGAGTGCCAACCCGGTCTATGTGCTGTTTGACCCCCAATGTCCGCATTGCGGCCACCTGTGGCAAGCCTCACTGCCGCTGCAAAGCAAGGTCAAATTTGTGTGGGTACCGGTGGCCATCATGAACGCCAAGAGCGGGCCACAAGGTGCGGCGCTGCTGTCGGCCGCCAACCCGGTGGAGGCCATGACCCAACATGAACAGTCCCTTTTGTCGGGCACGGGCGGCATGTCAGCGTCGGCCAGCATCCCTGACGAACTCGATCAGTCCATCAAAGGCAATACCGCTTTGTTCAACAGTTTGCGCATCGAGTCCGTGCCTTATGTGTTGGCCAAGAACCTGAAAACAGGCCAATTGGTGACCCGCAGCGGGGCCATGAGCACCGCCGAACTGGCCGAGTTGGTGGGGGTGTCTGCGCCCTAAGCCTGACTTGAGCGACGGCATCAAGGCGTGATGAGCGTCTAAAAAATACTCCTGTATTGATAGCTACTCGCGCAGTCTCCACTAGGGTTAGCGCCTTAAAACACCATTAATTTTTACCAAGCCATTAGAACGGGTTTTGAACCAGACTTTGCGCCCATGCTTAAAACACTGAAAGACTTATTTGACGCGCTGACCGGGGCGCCCACCGTGGACTCTCCAGAAGTGCAGGCCCGCGCCCTCAAACTGGCCTGCGCCGTGCTGCTGATTGAAGTCACGCGCTCTGACGCCACCATGGACGCCACGGAGCACCAGGCCATCTTGGTGGCATTGAAGCGGCACTTGGCGCTGGACTCCGACGAAGCCGATCACCTGCTGGCACGGGCCGCGCCAGAGGCCAAGGGTGCCTACGATTACCACCGGTTCACCAGCGTCATCAACGACTACTTTTCTCAGGCGCAAAAAATCCAAGTGATTGAGTCCATGTGGAAAGTGGCCTATGCCGATGGTCACATTGACGCCAACGAGCACCACATCATCAGCAAAGTGGCAGGCCTCTTGTATGTGACGCACGGCGAGTACATTGCCGCCAAGCTGTACGCCAAAGAAGCCACCGTGCTGCAGTCACCATGACCAGCCTGAGCCTGGTCACAAGCGCATGAGCAGCTCTTGGTACGAGCGCCGGGTGTTGCCCACAGCCTTGGATTGGGCCTGTGGGCTGCCCATGATTCGCCGCCAACGCGAGTTGGTGGTGCCACTGGCGCACGGCCATGTGCTGGAGGTGGGCATCGGCACCGGGCTCAATATGCGGCACTATGACCAACGCCGTGTGACCCACATCACCGGCTTGGACCCCGCGCTGGAGCTTCACCCGCTGGCGCAACGGCGCATTGATGAAGCCGGGCTGTCCGTCACCTTGCTGGGCTTGTCTGCCGAGTCCATTCCTTTGCCCGATGCCAGTATTGACACGGTGCTGATCACCTACACGCTGTGCAGCATCCAAGACCCAGTGGCTGCGCTGCGTGAGATGCACCGCGTGTTGGTGCCTGGCGGCCAACTGCTGTACTGCGAACACGGCCACGCGCCCGATGCCTCTGTACAGCAATGGCAAAGCAGGCTCCAACCGCTTTGGGGCAAAGTGGCCGGGGGGTGCCACTTGGGGCGTGATATTGAGTCACTGCTGCTGAACGCCCACTTCAGCCTGCCTGACCTGTCCACCGGTTATTTGCCCGGCCCACGCCCGTGGACCTATCACTACTGGGGCACCGCCCTCAAAACCCTGTCCGCTCAGTCCACCAGCGCGGCATAAACCAAGTCACGAAACAGCATGCGGTAGTACTCCCGCTGGTTCGGGGCTTGCAGCATCAAAATGGCGAACAGCTCTTCTTGGGGGTCCACAAAGAAAGTGGTGCCTGCCATGCCACCCCAGAAATAGCTGCCCACGGACCCTGGCACCGTGTCAACCCCCCGCGTTTTTCGCACCGCAAACCCTAAACCAAAACCATGACCGGGCGGCAACAACGCCCGCGACGCGCTGGAGTGCACCGGAATGTCACCCAAATGGTCGGCCGTCATGTAGGCCACGGTGCGCGGCCCAGCAAACGCACGCCATCGAGCTCACCCTGATTCACCATGAACTGCAAAAAGCGGGCGTAATCCAGCGCGGTGGACGCGAGACCCCCGCCACCGGA
>JAGODZ010000105.1 GCA_017997975.1 Rhodoferax sp. | reverse complement strand
GCCACCGGGCGCGCTGAAACTGGGTTTAACAACATTCTTTCCCGCTATGGCAAGCCGACCACGGCCGCCGTAGCCCCTCTCTCATCACCCCCTTCCACCTCAAGGAGTAATTCGCATGCCTATTTACAACCCCCCTCTGCGCGACATGCAATTTGTGATGCACGAATTGCTCAACGTCACCGCTGACCTCAAAGCCATGCCAGCCCATGCCGACATGGATGCGGACACCATCAACGCGGTGTTGGAAGAGGGTGGCAAGTTTGCTGCCGACGTGGCGTTTCCACTGAACATCAGCGGCGACACCCAAGGTTGCAAGCTGAACAAAGACACCCATGAGGTGACCACACCTGACGGTTTCAAAGAGGCGTATGCCCAATACATCGAAGGTGGCTGGGCGGCGTTGGCTTGTGACCCTGCCTACGGCGGTCAAGGCCTGCCATTGGTGGTGAACCAGTGTTTCTATGAAATGCTGAACAGCGCCAACCAAGCGTGGACCATGTACCCCGGTCTCACGCACGGTGCGTATGCCGCCCTGCACGCCCATGGCACGGAAGAGCAAAAGCAGACTTACCTGCACAAAATGACCAGTGGCGAGTGGACGGGCTCCATGTGCTTGACCGAGCCGCATTGCGGAACGGATTTGGGTTTGATGCGCACCAAGGCCGAGCCCCAAGCGGACGGCACTTACAAGCTGACCGGTAACAAGATTTTCATCAGCGCGGGTGAGCACGACATGGCCGCCAACATCATTCACCTGGTGCTGGCCCGTTTGCCCGATGCCCCTGCAGGCATCAAAGGCGTGAGCTTGTTCATCGTGCCCAAGTTCAACGTCAATGCCGACGGCAGCGTGGGCAGCCGCAATGGCATTTACTGCGGCGGTTTAGAGCACAAGATGGGCATCCATGGCAACGCCACGGCACAAATCGTGCTGGATGGCGCTGTGGGCACTTTGGTGGGCCAGGCCAACAAAGGCATGCAAGGCATGTTTGTGATGATGAACGCCGCCCGCTTGGGTGTGGGCAACCAGTCACTTGGTTTGACCGAAGTGGCCTTTCAAAACGCGCTGGCCTACGCCAAAGACCGCATTCAAATGCGCTCACTGTCGGGCACCAAGTCCAAAGACCAGCCCGCAGACCCCATCATTGTTCACCCCGATGTGCGCAAAATGCTGCTCACCGCCAAGGCCTACGTCGAAGGGGGGCGTGCCCTGATGTGCTTCAGCTCCATGCTGCTTGAAAAAGAGCATGGCCACCCGGACGAGAAAGTCCGTGCCGAGTCGGGTGAGTTGCTGGCCATGCTGACGCCCATCGTCAAAGCCTTCATCACCGACAACGGCCACATTTCCACCAATGCGTGCTTGCAAGTGTTTGGCGGTCACGGCTACATCAAAGAGTGGGGCATGGAGCAGTTTGCGCGCGACAACCGCATCAACATGATCTATGAGGGCACCAACACCATTCAGTCATTGGATTTGTTGGGGCGCAAGATTTTGGGCAACAACGGCGCGACGCTGAAGAAATTTGGCAAGCTGGTGGGCGCGTTGGTGGCTGAAGAAGGTGTGAACGAAAAGATGGCCGAGTTCATCACCCCCATCGCTATTTTGGGTGAGCAGATGACCAAGTTCACCACCGAGATTGGCTTCAAAGGGTTTCAGAACCCTGACGAAGTGGGTGCCGCTGCGGTGGACTACCTGCGCGTGGCGGGCCATTTGGTGTTCGGCTACTTTTGGGCCCGCATGGCGCAAGTCGCCCTGCGTGAAATGGCAGCGGGCAACACCGATCCGTTCTATGTGGCCAAGTTGCAAACCGCACGCTTTTACTTTGCCAAGCTGTTCCCTGAGACCGCCACACTGATGCGCACGGCCCGCACCGGCAGCAAGGTGTTAATGGACACCGACGCCGCTCTGGCTTAATGTCTTACCCGCCGCCTTGGCGGGGTTTTCTCTTCCTTTTGTCTGGAGGTTTTTATGTACTCAGCGATTGTTGCTTCAGTTTTGATAGCGGTCTCAGCACCTGCCCTGGCTCAAATGTCGCCCGTGGGCCTGTGGCGCAGCATTGACGACAAGACCGAGCAACCCAAGGCGGAAATTCGCATCTCTGCCGACGCGAATGGCGTGCTGTCAGGGGTGGTCGAAAAAGCGCTGGCACCCAGTGCCGAACCGAACTGCGAGGCGTGCACCGATGACCGCAAGGGCAAGCCCAAGCTGGGCATGGAAATCATCCGAGGCGCCAAAAAGACCGATGGCGCGACGCTGTGGGAGGGCGGCAAAATTCTGGACCCCGAAAACGGCAAGGAATACAACCTACGTTTGACCCCGCTGGACGGTGGCAAAAAACTCGAAGTCCGGGGCTACATCGCCTTCTTCTACCGAAACCAGACTTGGATTCGGGTGCAGTAACTTAATTTCAGGAACCTTCCATGTCCCGTTTTACCGTCAGAAAAGTCGCCGTGCTGGGTGCCGGCGTGATGGGCGCGCAAATTGCTGCGCACCTCGTCAATGTCAAAGTCCCCGTCATTTTGTTTGACCTGCCCGCCAAAGAAGGCCCCAAGAACGGCATCGTCACGCGTGCGGTGGAGGGCTTGAAAAAGCTCAAACCTTCACCGCTCGGTGTGGCTGAAGATGCGGTGCTGATTCAGCAAGCCAACTATGAAGAGCACTTGGACTTGCTCAAAGAGTGCGACTTGGTCATTGAAGCCATCGCCGAGCGCATGGACTGGAAGCTCGATCTGTACAAAAAGATCGCGCCCTTCTTGGCCCCCCACGCCATCATTGCCAGCAACACCTCGGGCCTGTCCATCACCAAGCTCAGCGAAGCCTTGCCTGAGGCCATCAAACCCCGCTTTTGCGGCATTCACTTCTTCAACCCACCGCGCTACATGATGCTGGTGGAGTTGATCAACACCCCCACCACCCAGCCCGACGTGCTGGACCAGCTGGAAGCCTTTGTCACCAGCGCGTTGGGCAAAGGCGTGGTGCGGGCCAAAGACTCCCCCAACTTCATTGCCAACCGGGTCGGTATCGCCGGCATGCTGGCCACCATGAAAGAGGTGGAGAATTTCGGTCTGACCTATGACGTGGTGGATGACCTGACGGGCAAGAAGCTCGGACGCGCCAGCTCCGGCACCTTCCGCACCGCGGACGTGGTCGGTTTGGACACCATGGGCCATGTCATCAAGACCCTGCAAGACACCTTGAGTCTGGAAACTGACCCGTTTTATGGCAGCTTTGCGACGCCGCCGGTGCTGAAAACCCTGTTGGAAGCGGGCAACTTGGGTCAAAAAACCAAGGCCGGCTTCTTCAAAAAGGTGGGGCGCGATATTTTGCGCTTTGACCTGACCACCAAAGACTACGTGCCCGCAGGTCAAAAAGCCGACGAGGTGTACGGTCGCATGCTGAAAAAACCCGCCGCCGAGCGCTTGCAATTGCTGCGCAACAGCGAAGGCGCGCAAGGCCAGTTCCTGTGGGCTATTTTGCGCAACAGCTTTCACTATGCGGCGGTGCATTTGGCCTCGATTGCCGACAACGCCCGTGATGTGGACTTTTGCATGCGCTGGGGCTTTGGCATGACGCAAGGCCCGTTTGAGCTGTGGCAAGAAGCCGGTTGGTTGGCCGTGGCTAACATGGTCAAAGAAGACATCGATGCGGGCAAAGCTTTGAGCAAAGCGCCGCTGCCAGATTGGGTGTTCAACGGACCGGTGGCTGAGGCTGGAGGGGTTCACACGCCGCAAGGCAGCTGGAATCCGAGCACGGGTGCGTTTGTGCAGCCGCGCAAGCTGCCGGTGTACGACCGCCAACACTTCCCTGAAAGCGTGCTGGGTGCCAATGCCCCCAAGGCCGAGCAAGCCGGTAAAACACTGCACGAAGACGAGGCCATTCGCCTGTGGACACTGGATGACGAGGTGCTGATTGCCAGCATCAAGTCAAAAATGCACGCCATTGGCCCCGGTGTGGTGGAGGGCCTGTTGCAAGGTCTGGAAATGGCCGAAGCTAACTACAAAGGCATGGTGATTTGGTCACCCGATGACATGTTCTCCGTTGGTGCCGACCTGCAAGCCATGTTGCCCGCCTTCATGATGGCCGGCGTGAGCGCGATTGACGGTGCAGAGGCTGAGATGCAGCAGTGCATGCTCAAGCTGCGCTACGCCAATGTGCCCGTGGTGTCTGCCGTGCGCGGGCTGGCGCTGGGCGGTGGTTGTGAGTTGGCGGTGTACTCTGCCCGCCGCGTGGTCGCCATGGAAAGCTACATGGGCTTGGTGGAAGTCGGCGTCGGTTTGGTGCCCGGCGCCGGTGGATTGGCCTACATTGCCCGCCGTGCGGCTGAAAACGCGGAAGCCTCCACGGGCAAGGACTTGTTGCCTTTCCTGACCGAAGCCTTCACGGCTGCGGCCATGGCCAAGGTGGGCACCAGCGCGCTGGAGTCGCGCAAGCTGGGTTTTGTGTTGCACAGCGACGTGATCGTGCCGCACAAAGACGAACTGTTGTTCGTGGCCCTCAACGAAGCCAAAAGCATGTTTGACAGCGGCTACCGGGCCCCTCTCAAGCGCCAATTTGCGGTGGCGGGGCGCAGCGGAGCGGCCACCATCAAAGGCTCACTGGTCAATATGCGAGACGGCGGGTTTATCAGCGCGCATGACTTTCACATTGCTTCTCTGATTGCCGGTGTGGTGACGGGCGGTGACGTGGATGCGGGCAGCTTGGTTGATGAGGACTACCTCATGACTTTGGAGCGCCGGGCGTTTTGTTCGCTGCTGGTGCATCCCAAAACGCAAGAACGCATCATGGGCATGATGTCCACCGGCAAACCGGTTCGCAACTGATGAAGCGACTGTGCGTCTCTCATGCGGCGTTGGGCGGTGCTCGCCATCCTCACGTACAGACGTGCGTTGCGGTGGCTGTGCTCCGTCCGCCTTGCCTGAGAGCCACTCGCTGCGCTTTCTCAGCCACGAACGCCCTGCGTTGGAGTCCCCCCCATGAGTGACGCACCTCGTCCCAATCGCTTGGCCCGCGCCCTCAGCCGGCTCGACAAAGTGCCGGACTTTTTGCGTCCATGGGTGCGCAACCGGGTATTGCGCCGTGCGGTGCCTCTCACGGGCACAACGTGTTTGCAGTACGTGCAACTCACACCGCAGCGGGTAGAAATGGCGGTTGCCAACACGCGTCGGGTGCAAAACCACATGGGCGGTGTGCATGCGGCGGCGATGACGCTGCTGGCTGAAACCGCCACCGGCATGGTCGTGGGTATGAACGTGCGGGACGACTGTGTGCCCGTGGTGAAGCAGCTCAAGGTGATGTTTAAAAAGCGCACCCAAGGCGCGATGCGCGCCGTGGCCACGCTCAGTGACGCGCAGCGCAGCTTGATGCAATCGCAAAATAAAGGCGAAATCACGGTGGCCGTGCAAGTCAGTGATGAATCGGGCGCTGAACCGATCGAATGTGAATTTATCTGGGCCTGGATACCGTCTGGTCCCCGTCAAAAATTGAAGGATTCCCCATGAAACAAGTTCAAGACGCTTACATCGTCGCCGCCACCCGCACGCCCATTGGGCGCTCGCACCGTGGTTTTTTCCGCAATACCCGGCCCGACGATCTGTTGGTCAACGTGCTGCAAGCGGCGCTGGCCCAAGTGCCCAACCTCGACCCCCAGTCGATTGAAGATTTAATTTGCGGCTGCGCCATCCCGGAAGCCCAACAGGGCTTGAACATTGCCCGCATTGGTGCGGTGTTGGCGGGCCTGCCCACCGGCGTGGGTGGTATCACCGTGAACCGCTTTTGTGCGTCGGGCCTGTCCGCCGTGCAAATGGCCGCCGACCGCATTCGGGTCGGCGAGGCCGATGTGATGATTGCGGCGGGTGTCGAGAGCATGAGCATGGTACCCATGATGGGCAACTCGCCGTCGTTGTCGCCTGCCATGTTCAACAACGACGAAAACATTGGCATTGCCTATGGCATGGGTCTGACCGCCGAGAAGGTCGCCACGCAGTGGAAAGTCAGCCGCGAAGCGCAAGACGCTTTTGCTGTCGAGTCGCACCGCCGCGCCTTGGCCGCCCAAGCAGCAGGCCATTTCGCGGCAGAGACCACGCCGGTGAATGTGGTGGACCGTGCGCCTGATTTGGTCACCGGCAACGTCATTGAAACCCAACGCACCGTGAGCCAGGACGAAGGCGCACGTGCCGATACCTCCATGGAAGGGCTGGCCAAACTGCGCACCGTGTTTGCCGCACGTGGCTCGGTCACGGCCGGCAACAGCTCACAGACGTCGGATGGTGCCGGTGCGTTGATTTTGGTCAGCGAAAAAGCCCTGAAGCAATATGGCCTGACCCCGCTGGCGCGCTTTGTGTCCTTTGCCTCCAAAGGCGTGCCACCCCACATCATGGGCATTGGCCCCATCGAAGCCATTCCTGCGGCCCTGCGTTACGCCGGTCTCAAGCAAGATGACATGGACTGGATTGAGTTGAACGAAGCCTTTGCCGCGCAGTCGCTGGCCGTGATCAACACGCTGGGGCTGGACCCCGCCAAGGTGAATCCCATGGGCGGCGCCATTGCGCTGGGCCACCCGCTGGGGGCCACCGGTGCCATTCGCTCGGCCACGGCCATTCATGCGCTGCAACGCAACAAGCTGAAATACGCCATGGTCTCCATGTGCGTGGGCATGGGGCAGGGCGCTGCGGGTATTTTCGAGCGGGTGTAAACGAGCCGGCTTTGGCAAAGCGGGGCACCTGCCGCCGCTTTGCCAGATGTCGCGCCAATGACGCTCAGACGCTGGGCTGCATTGCGTTCTGTAAAAATAAAAATGCATTCCTTTGACCAGTCGTTGCAGTTGTAGAACGAGAGTGGCGTGCTGTTGGCAAGCACCCATCAAATCGTTTACTTTAAAGAGTGAAGGCCGCCCCTAAAACGCCAGTTCTTTGCTGCGACTGTGGCTAAGACTTGGGGGTCACTCAAGCGTGTTGTGTCGCCCTGGCACCACCGACGGTCTGGGTACACTCACCCGGCTGTCAGGCCCTTGATATGGGCCTTTGAAGTTTCCGCGCCCACGCCACTTCACCCTTAAATTCAACTGAGAACACCCCATGGCCGACCTATTGACCGACATCACCGAAGGGGTCTTGACCCTCACCTTCAACCGCTTGGACAAGAAAAACTCCATCAGCACCAGCATGTACGCCACCTTGGCCGAGGCGCTACAAAAAGCGCGCGACGATGGCGCCGTGCGTGCCGTGGTGTTCCAAGGCCACGAAACCATCTTTAGCTCGGGCAATGACATTGGTGATTTTTTGAACCAGCCACCGGCCACCTCCGAGTCGCCCGTGTACCAGTTCTTGCGCGCTTTAAGCACCTTCCCCAAGCCGGTGCTGGCGGCGGTGTGCGGCCCTGCCGTGGGCATTGGTACCACGCTGCTGTTCCATTGCGACTTGGTGTACGCCGGTGACAACGCCGCGTTTTCCATGCCTTTTGTCAACCTGGGCCTGTGCCCCGAAGCGGCGTCCAGCTACTTGGCACCCCAGCGCATGGGCTATGGCCGCGCCGCTGAAGCCTTGCTGCTGGGTGAGCCCTTCATGGCCGAGTCGGCGTTAGAGATGGGGCTCATCAGCCGCATCGTGCCGCCTTCTGAGGCCGCCGCGCTGGCACGTCGCCAGGCCATCAAACTGGCCTCCAAGCCCCTCAGTTCGGTGATCGAAACCAAGCGCCTCATGAAAAAGGGCCAAACCGAGGCGGTGGCTGAGCGCATGCAAGAGGAGGGTGCTATTTTCAGCCGCATGCTGAGCGAACCCGCCGCCCGCGAAGCCTTCACCGCCTTCATGGAAAAACGCAAACCCAACTTCAAAGCGTTGTAAGCAAAATAGGCCGCTAGCCCACGCCAATACGACGCAAGTAGCTATTGATTTAACCGTGATGGAAGGCGGTAACAGTCATTCGTCAGGTGGCGTTTTCCGTCTGATGCGCCACGGACCCGCCAGCAACGGTCGGTTCGCCCGTGTCGCATGGGTTCACGTTTGAAGTCTTGGCGTCATGTCGCTCTGTGACAATGCCCTATGACTTCTACCTCCCCTGCGACCGAGATTGTGTTTGAAGACGAGTTCATGACGGGTCTTCGAACCATTTTTGAAGAAATGATTGTGTTCAACAAGGTGCTCGGTCTCAAGATCACCACCATCGGTGCCAGCCAAGTGCGCGCGCGCATGGACATGAAGCCCGACCTGATTGGCCACTACGCCCACAAGCGCATCCACGGCGGTGCCATCAGTGCCAGCTTGGACGCCATGGGCGGCCTGGCGGTGATGGCCGCGATTGGCGCGCGCCACATGAACGAGTCGCCCACACAGCGCCTGCACCGCTTTGCCAAGTTGGGCACCATTGATTTGCGGGTGGACTACCTGCGACCCGGCATTGGGGAGTTTTTCGAGCTGCGCGCCGAAGTGATGCGTTTGGGCTCACGCGTGGCCTCCACCCGCATGGAGTTTTATGGTGCGGACGGCACCTTGCTGTCCACCGGTGCGGCCGCTTACATCGTGTCTTGAGCCCACCCCGACTCGACTGAGTCGAATGGTGCTTGTGATCGCGTGCAGTTGTTACCGTGCCATTGAAGCGGGCGCTGCGCCTCCTCTCAGTTCCTGTCCCCGGCTCGGTTGAATGTTGGCCGTTGCGCATGAACTCCACCTCGCACAAAGCGTTGGCCACATACGGTTGTTGAGCTCACCTGATCCCCCCGGCAGGGGGGGGATGAACAAAGCCTTGGGATTTCTGCAACCTATTTTTGTAAGGTTGCTGAATGACTTTTAGGCTCCCAGCCCTTGATGCGATTGCGCAAGCAGCTCTTGAATCAATAGCAATCTCAAGCCGCCATCAACGCCACGACAGGGTAACGACGCCACTCGGGTTCGCGGTGGCGCAGGCCGTGGGCAAACAAAAATCCCAGCACGGCTTTGGGGTCGCTCAGCAACTCAGGGTGCGCCAGCTTCCATTCATCAAACTTCAGCTTCAACGCCGGCTCTTCGTTGAGCATCTCGGTGGCGGTGTCTTCAAACACGTAGTCTGAGTAGTTCTCTTTTTTCTCCAGCACGCTGTTGAAAAAGCCCCAGCGAAAGAAGCTGTCATGCGCCAGTGGCTCCAAGGTTTCGACCGCATAGCGGGCACGCGGCTGGTCCAGATTCAGCAGGTAGTCGCCCGCCCGGGCGTCGATCATTTCGGTGTGGGTGGTCAGCGCCATGTCGTTGTGAAACAGGTGGCCCTCATAGGCGCTGGGGCGAGAGGTGACGCTCTCGATGCGGTACACGCGGGCTTCCAGCGTTTGGTCTGCTTCCAGCTGGGTCAGCGCAACGCCGTTCCATTGCAGGCGCTCAATCACTTGTCGCCACGCTTGGGGAATCAGGTAGGCGCGGGGGGCCGACACCGTGTGCACAGCATTGAAACGGTTGACATAAGCAATGTCTTTTTCCCACGGCTGGTTGCGGTCGTAGCTCAGTCGGGTGTAGTGGCCCAGCACGCTGGGGCTGAGCACTGCGGTGTAGCCTTTGAACTTGTACGTGGAGGCGCGGCTGTAATCTGGCGCCCAGGTGAGCGGCCACTGGGCGGGCTGGGTGGCGCGGGCTTGGGCGCGCAAGCGCTGTATTTGGGCGGCGTTTTGCACGGTGAACGCCAGCACGGTGGCCACCAAAGCACTCATGGACGCCACCCGGTCGGGGTAGGGCTTGAGCATGTGGGTCTCGGGCATGAAGCCGATGGTGTGGTGCAGCGCGGCATAGCCGGTAGAAAAACGCGGCGTTTCTAAAAACTCTTCAATGCCATCGTCCGGCGTGCGCTGGATGGGGTTGACATACGGGCAGGTGGGCCAGTTGCGTGCGGTCATGCCCTCCCAAATAGCAGGCACCATGGTGTCGCGCAAAAAGTCGCCCAAACCCCCGCCGAGCTTGTCGGATTGGGTGGGAATCAGCGTCATGGTGTAGCTGTAGTCCGCGCCGTTGGAGGTGTGGGTGTCCACCATCACGTCGGGGTCCCAGGCGGTGAAAAAGCGGTTGAACGCTTGGGCGGGCAGGCTGTCGCACTTGATGAAGTCGCGGTTCAAGTCCATGTGCAGTGCGTTGCCGCGAAAGCCAAAGCTCTCCGGCCCGTCTTGGTTCACGCGCGAGGTGGCTTGGCGGTTGCGGCTGCCATCCACGTTGTAGAGCGGGATGAACAAAAACACGGTGGTGCCCAGCGCCGCCCGTGCCGAGGCTTGGGTGCACAGGTCACGCACCAGCGCCATGCAGGCGTCAACCCCTTCGGGCTCGCCGGGGTGAA
>JAGODZ010000104.1 GCA_017997975.1 Rhodoferax sp. | reverse complement strand
TTAAAGGAAAGTTCTTCCGTAAGTCTTGCGTACTCAATGCCTCTGAGGATAGCTAAACGGATTACGGAAAGACTTCTCGGTGAGCGCTTAACAGAATTCGACGCGCGCATCAATGCGTAAGTCCTATGAAAGTTCTGGGTGTGGTCCTGGAAGATTGAACGGATCTCACTCGCCGGGGTCGGGCTTCAGGTTGGCTTGGGCGCGCATGACTGACCTCTAGCAGCCTGTCGGGCTTAGGTCGTCGAAAGCGAAAATCGGCCCCAGCGCCGACTAGTTTTTGACGATTTCGCAGCCCAATATCTGGATATTGGGTAAGAAAGCGGCGTTCTCGCAGAGCGGCGAAGCCAAAAATAGCCCGCTGCGGTCGATTTGCAGCCGACGATTCCTAAGTCCGACAGGCTGCTAGACGATGGTCCCAGCCAGAATCGACTGAGAGGGGGCAACTTTGGCGTTTTTGCCAATGCCCTCGCGCGGCAAGCGGATGGTGAACGTGGTGCCGTCCTGTGGCGTGGAGGTGATCTCGACTCGCCCACCGTGTGCCACCACAATTTCTCGGGTGATGTACAGGCCCAGTCCCAAATGCGTTGTTTCGCCTAGCTTGCGCTCGCTGGCTGGGCGCAAAGCAAAACGTTTTGCGGGGTCAAACATCGTTCGCAATTGGGCCGAAGAAATGACCTCGCCGGCATTTTGAACCGTCCAAACAATCTCACCGCCCCCCTCAGCCCACACCCTGGCGACGATCGGTTCGACAGCTGCGCCATGATCGATTGCATTGGAAATGAGATTGCCAAAGGCCTGGCTGATGCGGGCGCGGTCCCACACGACCGTCATATTGCCCGTGATGTTCAGTTGAACCGTTCGTGCGGGATGCAAGAGGCGCATTTCCTCAACGATGGTGGCGCACACGCTTGCGAAATCCATCGGGGATGGGGTGACCGGAATGCCGTCACCGAGGTGGCCGGTCGAAAAGTCCAGCAGGTCGGAGACGATTTCGGCCACCCGATGGCTGCTGTCAACAATGAGCGACGCCGTTTTAAGGGCCTGCGGGGGCAGGCTGGTGTTGCGGGCGAGCATTTGCGCCCCCACACTGATGGTGCCCAAGGGAGAACGCACGTCATGGCCCAGAATGGCCAGAAACAAGTTTTGAGATTCCCGGAGCAGCTCGGAGTAGCGGGCCACCGATTCGGCGAGAGACTGGTCGATGGCCTCATTAAAACGGACCATGTCCGTGATTTGCCCCTCTCTGATGGTTTGAATATCGTTTTGCCACAGCCTCAACACGCTGGCGCGCAGTGCCCGGTATTCGGATGTCAGCTGCTCGATGGTGAAACCAGAGGCGAGGCGGTCCACCGCGTGAAATTCGGCGGCGGTGTCATTGGGCAAGGGGAGGGCGAGGCCCTGAGATTTGTTGATGCCGTCTTGGCGGGCCTGTGCGGTGTCGAGGTCAGCGGCGACATCCCTGAGCATGGCCTCAGCGTGATCGCGAAGCTCTTGGGTGGTCATCCGGTGCTGGGTCGCGTGAATGGTTTCGGCGAAATCTTCCCACTCCTGCAGGATGGCCTCCATATGCGTCAATATGAATTCGGACAAGCGCATGGAATTTCTTTCGATGTGGCGATTCACACGCCAAATGGCGAAGGAAATGAAATGCACCGCTGTGCAGGATAACCCACGCCAGCCCGCTGACGGGGCGGGGTCGAGCAGTGGCGACACTGGGTGACTCGCTGAGGCAAAGCATCCCGCATCGCGCCCATAAAACCCAATGAGGTCAATCCACCGCCAATGAAAGCACTCGGCAAACCTCTACTTTTGCACCGTTGTTTAGCGCGACAACAGTGCCTCAATCTGCGCATCTTTTGCCGTCCACAGCTGTTGAACCCACTTTTGATAAGCCTCGCGAACTGCGGGGTCGTGGGCGTAGTCGCCGTTAACCAACTCCATGGGCACGGGCAGGGCGCGCACCCGCACCACTATGCGCTTGACCTTGCCGCAGGTGAAGTCCCAAAAGTCGGGCCGGCCATCGGGGTAGACGATGGTGATGTCCAAAATGGACTGAAATTTGTCGCCCATGGCGTTCAGCGCCAGTGCAAAGCCGCCCACTTTGGGCTTGAGCAGGTGTTTATAAGGCGAATTTTGGCGCTGCTGCTTGCTCACGGTGAAGCGGGTGCCTTCCAGAAAGTTCATCACGCTGGTGGGAATGAGCGCGTATTTTTCACACGCTTGGCGTGTGGTTTCTTGGTCTTTGCCGCGCATCTCAGGGTGTTTTTTGAGGTACTCCTCGCTGTGGCGGCGCATGAAAGGAAACTCCAGCGCCCACCAAGCCAAGCCCATCACGGGCACCCAAATGAGTTGCTGCTTTAAAAAGAACTTCAGCAGAGGGATGCGGCGGTTGAGCAAATGCTGCAACACCAATATGTCAACCCAAGATTGATGATTGCAGTTGACCAAATACCAGCTGCGCGGGTTGAGCCCTTCAATGCCCTGCACGTCCCACACGGTGCGCTGGGTGAGGGCCATCCAGGCGCTGTTGCCTGAAATCCAGTTTTCCGCGATGCGCAACAGCACGGGGTCGATGAGCAGGCGCACGGCCTTGACGGGGATGATCAATTTCACCAGTGATACCACCAGCAAAATCGGCACCCAAAAAAGCGCGTTGATGGCCATCAAGCCACTGGCAATGAGGCCCACCAGCAAAGAGGGCAAGAAATTCAGCATGAAGCATTCTCCGGGCGGGGCTTAAAACGCTGTGATCATAGCGAGCAGGGCACGAAGATTCGGCCTCCATGTCACCTGCGTTGCGCCGCCCCCCTATGTGACGATGACCACCGCTCCCGCGAGTTACTCGCCCATGATCGAGCCAATTCGGGCGAAGCAAAGCGCCAAAAAAGCTTTCTTTTGAGGGGGATGACCTCGCTGCAGCAGGTGTAAGCACGGTCACGGGGTGCGCAAATACAAGGAAAACCTTACACTCGGGGCCTTTTTCCCCACCGGTTGATCCATGAACGCCCCCGTTGACGTCTCCTTTTTTGCGCGCGCTGCCAAGCCGCTTTCCAGCTACCGCAAGTACTGGGCAGCCCGCTTTGGCACGGCCCCAATGCTGCCCATGTCACGGACTGAGATGGAGAGGCTTGGCTGGGACAGCTGTGACATCGTTCTGGTGACTGGGGATGCGTACGTCGATCACCCTAGTTTTGGCATGGCGGTGATTGGCCGCATGCTGGAAGCGCAAGGGTTTCGGGTGGGCATCATCGCCCAGCCGGATTGGACCAGCGCCGAGCCGTTCAAGGCCTTGGGCAAACCCAATTTGTTTTGGGGTGTGACCGCGGGCAACATGGACTCCATGATCAACCGCTACACGGCCGACCGCAAAATCCGCAGTGACGATGCCTACACGCCAGGTGACATTGGCGGTAAGCGCCCGGACCGCGCCGCCATTGTGTACAGCCAGCGCTGCCGCGAGGCATTCAAAGACGTGCCCATTATTTTGGGCGGCATTGAAGGCAGTTTGCGCCGGATCGCTCACTACGACTACTGGAGCGACAAAGTGCGTCGCTCCATCGTGGTGGATGCCAAGTGTGACTTGCTGTTGTATGGCAACGCCGAGCGCGCTATTGTTGAAATTGCGCACCGGCTTGCAGCCAATGTACCCGTCCAGCAGATTACCGATGTGCGAGGCACCGCATTTGTGCGTCGGCCCGATGATGAAACCGGCCAAGGTTGGTTCGAGATTGACTCCACCAGCGTGGACGAGCCCGGTCGGGTTGAGGCCCACGTGAGCCCCTACATGACCACCAGCGAGCAGGCGGCGCAGCAGGGGAGCACCTGTGCCAAAGAAGATGCTACTCATAATGGAGCGCCTTCCACAGTTGCCACGGGGGTTGCAGGCCAAAATGGCATAAATTTAGAGACAAAAGACAGAGTTCAAACCATGAGTTTTGTGGCCAACCCCGCGCTGGTTGGCAAGCTCAAAGTGCCGCTGCGCGACCGTTCGGTCATTCGCCTGCCCAGCTACGAGCAGATCAAGGCCGACCCGGTGCTGTACGCCCACGCCAATCGGGTGCTGCACCTTGAGACCAACCCTGGCAATGCGCGCGCCTTAGTTCAGGCCCACGGTGAAGGGGTGACTTCACGCGATGTATGGATCACGCCGCCGCCCATTCCGCTGACCACCGCCGAGATGGATTTGGTGTTTGACTTGCCCTACGCCCGGGCACCACACCCCAGCTACGCCGATGAAAACGGCAGCCATGACGGTGCGACCAAGATTCCGGCCTGGGAGATGATTCGTTTCTCGATCAACATCATGCGCGGCTGCTTTGGCGGCTGTACCTTTTGCTCAATCACTGAGCACGAGGGGCGCATCATCCAAAGCCGCTCTGAGGAGTCGGTCATTAAGGAAATTGAGGACATTCGCGACAAGGTGAAAGGCTTTACCGGCACCATTTCAGACCTGGGTGGCCCGACTGCCAATATGTACCGCTTAGGCTGCCGTAGCCCCGAGATTGAAGCGGCCTGTCGAAAACCCAGTTGCGTGTACCCCGGTATTTGCCAAAACCTCACCACCGACCACGCCCCGCTGATTCAAATTTACCGTCGGGGCCGGGCGCTTAAAGGCATTAAAAAGATTTTGATCAGTTCTGGTTTGCGCTACGACCTGGCGATCCAGTCGCCGGAATACGTGAAAGAGTTGGTGCAGCACCATGTGGGCGGTTATCTGAAGATTGCGCCGGAACACACTGAGCAGGGTCCGTTGACCAAGATGATGAAGCCCGGTATCGGAAACTACGACAAGTTCAAGGTGTTGTTCGATAAATACACACTTGAGGCAGGCAAGAAGCAGTTTCTCATTCCCTATTTCATCGCGGCCCACCCCGGTACCAGTGACGAAGACATGATGAATTTGGCGCTGTGGTTGAAGAAAAACGGCTTCCGTGCCGATCAGGTGCAAACCTTCTACCCCAGCCCGATGGCCACGGCCACGACGATGTACCACACCAGCCGCAACCCTTTGCGCAAGATCACACGCGTCAGCGAAAGCGTGGATGTGGTGCGAGGTGACCGCAGGCGTCGTTTGCACAAAGCGTTTCTGCGCTACCACGATGCCAACAACTGGCCGCTGTTGCGTGAGGCGCTGAAAACCATGGGGCGCTCAGACCTCATCGGCAACGGCAAGCACCATCTGATTCCAACGTTTCAGCCGCTAACGGATGGCAATTACACCAGTGCGCGCCGTAAAAACTCCACCAGCGTGGCAGTCAAGCCTTCGGCGGGTCGTCTGCTGACGCAGCACACCGGCTTGCCACCGCGTGAGACGGGGGACAAGCCACCCCTGCGAAAAGTCGCCAAACGACCGCGCTAAGCGGACCGTCTGTCAGGGCAGGGGAGCGCGGCGCAATCTGAGATTGGCGGCCAGCCCCCCGGTGGAGGCATTGCTCAGTAGGAACGCGCCCCCCATGCGCCCCAGCACGTTCTCAACAATGGCCAAACCCAAGCCCGTTCCATTGGCTTCTGTTCGGGCCGCTTCGCCCCGGTAGAAGGGGGTGGTCAGGTCTGCCAATTGTTCAGGCGAGACCCCTGGCCCGTGGTCACGTACCCGCATCAGCACCCACCCGTCTTGGGCTTTGGCGTTGATGTCTACTTGCGCAATACCTGTGTGAACCGTTTTTCCATAGCGGCGCGCATTTTCAAGCAAGTTGCTGATGACACGTCCCAATTCAACCGGGTCTGCCATCACAATCAAATCTGGCGATACGTCAAGGTTGAACTGCATATCGGTCCGTCCCTTGGCGCTGTAAATACAGGTTTCCACGACGTCGCGCAGCGAAACAGCACTCAGTGCCACATTGCCAGGCCGCACATAGTCCAAAAATTTGTTGATGATGGCGTCTAGCTGATCAATGTCCGCCGCCATGTGGTCGCGCGCTTCGACGTCTTTGACGCTTAATTCGGTTTCTAGCCTCAGTCTGGCCAAGGGTGTTCTCAGGTCATGGGAGATCCCGGCCAACATCAAAGCGCGATCGTGTTCAATTTTGGCCAGCTTTTGTGTCATCCGGTTAAAGCCCACATTGACAGCCCGCACCTCACTGGTGGACACGGTTTCATCCAGCCGGCTGGCGTCAAAGTCACCATCGCGCACACGACTTGCGGCAAATGACAGTTGTTTAAGCGGGCGGTTGATCAAGCCAGCGATCAGTGCCGCACCCATCAGTGAGAGTGCAACAGCCGCCAACAACCAGATGGTCCAATTGGCGCTGATCATGGGGTCAAAGCGCGCTCGATCCACCCGCATCCAATAACTATCGCCGTCAATAGTGAAGCCTACCCACAAGCCCTCGTCCTTGTTCACTCGGTTGGTCACGGTGGTGTCAGGTCCGAGCCGAGCGGCCAGTTCGTGCGCCACCTGCTGACTGAGGGAGTCGGTTGCAAATGACTCAAAGGTATCGGTCGGTTCACGCGGAACAATCCGCACGCCTTCTTGGTCCGTCATGGTTTTGATGAGGGACACCCGGGCAATAGAGTCTGAATGCACCAGCGCGGCGCGACTCAAATTAACCAGTGAGGCAATTTGCTGGGCCGTTTGAATGGCACGCGGCTCAAACTCCAGTGCACGCAAGGTCTGCAACCACGCCAAAATGCTGCCAAATAGCAATAACGCCAAGAGAAAAAACGTCCGCCAGAAGAGGCTAAGGCCCCAGCGCCTGCGACTGGAGTCGTCGTCATTCGTGGCCTCCAGGGGAATGGGGCTGGTCAGGTCGTGTTGGAGGCTGGAGGCCTCATTCCATGAGCTCAAGCCGCACCGTCTGGAACAAACACATAACCCACGCCCCAAACCGTTTGGATGTAGCGTGGCGCGGTGGCATCCGCTTCCACCAGTTTGCGCAAGCGAGAGACCTGCACATCCAAGCTGCGATCAAAGGGCTCGAAATCACGTCCGCGCGCTAACTGCGCCAATTTCTCTCGGGACAGGGGCTGGCGGGGGTGTCGCACCAAAGCCTTGAGCATCGCAAACTCACCGGTGGTGAGTGGCAACTCTTCATCACCACGACGCAGCGAGCGCACCCCCAAATCAAAGGTGTAAGGCCCAAAAGTAACCAGTTCAGGGTCAATGGACGGCGCGCCAGGCGCCTCGACAGACGGGCGGCGACGCAGCACGGCATGAATTCGGGCCAGCAACTCGCGAGGGTTGAAGGGCTTGCCCAGATAGTCGTCTGCGCCCACTTCTAAACCGACGATGCGATCAACATCTTCGCCTTTTGCTGTCAGCATAATGATGGGCGTTCGGTCACCCGAAGCCCGCAAACGTCGGCAAATCGATAGTCCGTCTTCACCCGGTAGCATCAGGTCCAAAACAATGAGATCGACTGGTTCACGCAGCAACACCCGGCCCATGGCTTTGCCATCCTCCGCTTGCAACACATCAAAACCCTCTTGAGTTAAGTAGCGCCGCAGCAGGTCGCGAATTCTTGCGTCGTCGTCAACGACCATGATCTTGTCGCTGCGGCTGGAATGGAGGCTCATGACAGTCCCGTTGAATTTGTAACAAATCCGATTTTGGGGGCGGAATGACGCAAATCGTCCCGCATCGTCTCTTTATTGACATACTGTTACAGATGTTGCGCTGCCCGGCAAGCCTCTGCGTTCGGTGATTGAAAAATGGGGTAATTCACGGTATGTTCTAGGAATGAAGAATTGTTGGCCTTATTTGTTGTGGTCCCTGTTGTTGGTCAACGCGGCCGGGGCCGTCGTCGCAAAAACAAACGATAACGATATGGTCGTTCAGCGCGCGAGCCGACGCGCTGAATTGCGTTCGGCGCTGAGCGTGCCGTTGCCGCCAGCCGGGCCAGCAGAAGAAAATGTTAAGAAAAATACGCTTCATGAACACCAACTGTCCGTTCAACAAAGAGCAGATTTGCGTCGCCAACTGCGTGAGCAATTCAGAGCACTCGGGTTGGAGGCTTCCCCTTAAATTTTGAAAGAATTGATTGAAATATTCCTTAAAAACTCTCGCTGCAGCGTCCTTAATCGCGATTACCACTGCAAGCTCTGCGCAGCCACTGGCAAACCCCCCGCTCCAAAACATCATTCAACTCACTGCCAGCGGCACAGTGGAGATTCAGCAAGATCTTCTATCGGTAACCTTGAGCACGATGCGAGAAGGCCGCGATCCCAATGCCGTGCAAACCCAGTTAAAACAGGCCGTGGATGCCGCTCTGGTTGAGGCCAAGCGCCAAGAAAAAACCGGTGCCATGGATGTGAAAACAGGGAGCTTTAGTCTGACGCCGACATGGGGTCGAGACGGCAAAGCGACAGGATGGCAGGGTCAAGCGGAAGTGGTCTTGGAAGGACGTGATTTCTCCAGAATTACAGCCACGGCGGGCAAAATTCAGACCTTGACCGTGAGCCAACTCAACTTTGGCCTCAGCCGGCCCCAGCGTGACAACGCCGAACGGGATGCCCAGGAGAAGGCCATTCAAGCTTTTAAATCTCGCGCAGCGGAGATTGCCAACGGATTCGGATTTTCTGGCTTCACGCTGCGCGAGATCAGCGTCAACGTCAGCGACCAAGGCCATGGGCCTCGCCCGAGAATGATGGCCATGGAGGCAAAGCTAGGCGGCCAATCGTCGCCTTTGCCCGTGGACGCAGGAAATACCGCTATTGTGGTGAACGTGTCAGGCTCGGTTCAGTTGAAATAGTACGTTGACAGTGCCCGTTCAGTTGGTATTCGCGACTTGACATGTAGCCTCTTTTGCCAACGCCGCGATAGTCTTCAATCCGTTCTGAGGCCTTCATTCCGTCAAAAGGATCATCTTCCCAATCAACGCCTGAAAGTTCGTCGATATCCGCCCGCATTGAAGGCGTCAATTTGGCAGAAACGATTAAGCGGTGTAAGTCTGCGGGGACGCATTGCCAACGCACCAATAGTTCCTGAAAAGTGAAATACGTTTTTTCTGGAAATTTGATTCCCATGCGTCCCCCTTCGCCCCTGAGTAATAAGGTGCCAGTCCGCCCGTCAGGGGGACAACGGGTTTTCACCATCGGGGATCAGTCGATAGCTAGCAGCCTGTCGGGCTTAGGTCGTCGAAAGCGAAAATCGGCCCCAGCGCCGACTAGTTTTTGACGATTTCGCAGCCCAATATCTGGATATTGGGTAAGAAAGCGGCGAAAAATAGCCCGCTGCGGTCG
Source organism: Rhodoferax sp. (assembly GCA_017997975.1). Classification (GTDB taxonomy): domain Bacteria; phylum Pseudomonadota; class Gammaproteobacteria; order Burkholderiales; family Burkholderiaceae_C; genus Rhodoferax. Next base: position 1,113 of record JAGODZ010000104.1, on the reverse strand, counting down.
ATTTGCAGCCGACGATTCCTAAGTCCGACAGGCTGCTAGGACTGGCAAAAACAGTTTACGCCGTGGTCATGCCGCCTTGAACTGGATCACATCAGCGCCAGCGGCCAGCCTGTCCAAGTAATCGGCCCATTGCTGTATTTGCTCGAACCGCTGTTTCAGATACTGGGTGCGGTTGTAGCTGCGTCCATTGGCGTCTTTGACTGCGTGGGCCAGGTTTGCTTCAATGGCCAGTGGGTCGAGGTTCAATTGGTCCACCAACATCGTGCGGGCGCTCGCTCGGAAGCCATGCCAAGTCTGTTCTTTTCCAAACCCTAGGGCATAGAGTGCGCTGCGCACTGAGTTGTCTGAAACCGGCCTGTCGTGGCTGCGTTCGCCGGGGAAAACATAACGCCCGTGTCCGGTCAGTGGGTGCAGGCTCTTGAGTAGGGCCACGGCCTGAGAGGGGAGGGGGACGGCATGGGCTTCACCTTGTTCCTTCTCCAACTTGGTGCGCTTCATTTTCATGCTGGGGATGGTCCATAGCGCCGCGTCTAGATCAAGCTCTGCCCATTCCATTTCGCGCAGGTTGCCGGGTCGTTGGTACAGCATGGGGGCCAGCGCCAGCGCTGCGCGAACAATGGGTCCGCCCTTATAGACTTTGATGGCTCGCAGCAGCTCACCCATGCGCACGGGTTCTATGATGGCCGCGAAGCTTTTTCCTCGGTAGGGCGTGAGGCGCTTTTTCAATCCTTCGGTGATGTTGCGTTGCTGCACGTCAGCGGTGGGAAGCCAGTATTCCCAAACCTGCCGGGCCAGCATCAAAACCCTGTCAGCAGTTTCAACGGCTCCGCGCTCTTCCACTTTTTGCAGCGCCGCCAGTAGCTCCATGGCGTGAATGTCCACAATCGGGCGGTTCCCGATCCATGGGAACAGGTCGCGCTCCAACTGGCGCAGGGACCGTTCTGCATGGCTGGCGCTCCATTGGGGTGATTGTTTTGAGTACCACTCTAGGGCGTGTTATTGAAGTTAATGGAGCCATTTCATGGCACCTACCAAGTAGACGATGCTGAGAAAGCGGGAGTCGAGTTTTTCATAGCGCGTTGCCACTCTTCGGTAAACCTTCATGCGCTGAAA
>JAGODZ010000012.1 GCA_017997975.1 Rhodoferax sp. | reverse complement strand
GGCATGTTCGCGGGCACTGAAGAGGCGCCAGGCGAGGTGATCCTGTTTCAGGGCCGCAGCTACAAAAGTTACCGTGGCATGGGCAGCATTGGTGCCATGCAGCAGGGCAGTGCCGACCGCTACTTTCAAGAGTCCAGCACCGGCAACCCCAACGCCGACAAGTTGGTGCCCGAAGGCATCGAAGGTCGCGTTCCCTACAAAGGGTCCATGGTGGCCATCATCTTCCAGATGGCCGGTGGCTTGCGTGCCAGCATGGGTTATTGCGGCTGTGCCACGATTGAAGAAATGCAGGATAAGTCTGAGTTTGTGGAAATCACCACGGCAGGCATCCGCGAAAGCCATGTGCATGACGTTCAGATCACCAAAGAAGCCCCCAATTACCGCGCGGATTAAGCGGGCACAGGCTCATCAAACATAAACGTCGGTTTGAAACCTCCCTTTTCAGGGAGATAACATTTATTTGGAAGAGGGTGACCTCTTCCATATTCGTTCCTTCAGGGGCGTGGATTGAAACATGCATCAAAAAATTCTTATTCTGGACTTTGGGTCCCAAGTCACGCAGCTGATTGCTCGCCGGATTCGCGAAGCCCATGTTTTCTGTGAAGTTCATCCCTGCGACGTGGGCAGTGACTGGATTCGTGAGTACGCACGCGACGGTAACTTGAAGGGCGTGATCCTCTCAGGCAGCCACGCCAGCGTCTATGAAGACACGACGGACAAGGCTCCGCAAGCCGTCTTTGAACTGGGTATTCCGGTGCTTGGAATTTGTTATGGCATGCAGACCATGGCGCACCAACTGGGCGGCATCGTACAAAGCGGCCACAAACGCGAATTTGGTCACGCTGATGTGCGTGCCCATGGCCACACCCGATTGCTGGAGGGCATTCAGGACTATGCCACCTCCATGGGTCATGGCATGTTGCAGGTCTGGATGAGTCACGGCGACAAAGTCACCGAGTTGCCCCCTGGCTTCCAACTCATGGCCAGCACCGACAGTTGCCCGATTGCGGGCATGGCGGACGAAAAGCGCCGTTTCTATGGGGTTCAGTTTCATCCGGAGGTGACGCACACCCCACGAGGCGCAGCCCTATTGGAGCGCTTTGTTCTGGAGATCTGCGAGGCGCGCGCAGACTGGATCATGGGTGACTACATCAGCGAAGCCGTTCAAAAAATTCGGGAGCAAGTGGGCACTGAAGAGGTGATTCTTGGCCTGTCCGGCGGGGTCGATTCATCTGTTGCCGCCGCTTTGATTCATCGCGCCATTGGTGACCAATTGACCTGTGTCTTTGTGGACCACGGCCTGATGCGTCTGAATGAGGGCGACATGGTCATGGAGATGTTCGTCGATAAATTGCACGCCAAGGTGGCCCGGGTCGATGCGGCAGATCAATTTTTGGGCGAGCTCAAAGGGGTTAGCGAGCCAGAGGCCAAGCGCAAGATCATTGGTCGTGAATTTGTTGAGGTGTTCAAGAGTGAAGCCAGTAAGCTCAAAAACGACCACTCCCGCCATGTGGCGTGGTTGGCGCAGGGCACGATTTACCCTGACGTGATTGAGTCGGGCGGTGCCAAGTCCAAAAAAGCAGTCGTCATCAAGAGCCATCACAACGTCGGCGGATTGCCTGAACAACTGGGGCTGAAGTTGCTGGAGCCCCTGCGTGAACTGTTCAAAGACGAAGTGCGAGAGTTGGGCGTCGCCCTTGGCCTGCCGTACCACATGGTGTACCGCCACCCGTTTCCCGGACCCGGCTTGGGTGTGCGAATTTTGGGTGAGGTCAAGAAAGAGTACGCGGACTTGCTTCGCCAAGCGGACGCCATCTTCATCGAGGAGTTGCGCAACTTCATGGACGAGACCACGGGCAAAAGTTGGTACGACCTCACCAGCCAAGCGTTTGTGGTGTTCCTGCCCGTGAAAAGCGTGGGCGTGATGGGGGATGGACGCACCTATGACTATGTCGTGGCCTTGCGGGCCGTTCAAACCAGTGACTTCATGACGGCGGACTGGGCTGAGTTGCCTTATGCGCTGCTCAAAAAGGTGTCTGGGCGAATCATCAATGAAGTGCGCGGCATCAATCGGGTCACTTACGACGTGAGCTCCAAACCGCCGGCGACGATTGAGTGGGAGTAACAGGCAGTTGGCCTCCTGCGGGAATCGGCCTGCGGTAAAAGGCAGGTTGATGCTGTGTGGCGCCTATTTTTTAGGTTTTCGGGAGCGTACGGTGTCTCGTTTCAATCGACTTGAGTGGAAGATGTCGTGCATTTAACGCCATCCATGCCGGGCTCCTTTTCCCAACACGACCAGCGCTTGATGCGCTTGGCACTTGATCAGGCCCAACTGGCCTTGGCGGCGGGTGAGGTGCCGGTGGGGGCGGTGGTGGTTAAGGAGGGAAGGGTGATTGGCGTGGGTCACAACTCGCCTTTGATGCGCCACGACCCGTGTGCACACGCTGAAATATTGGCTCTGCAGGCCGCTGCTGCCGCCACACAAAACTACCGCTTGGAGGGTTGCGAGCTGTTTGTGACACTGGAACCCTGCGCCATGTGCGCTGGTGCCCTATTGCAAGCTCGGTTGGCACGCGTCGTTTATGGCGCGTTAGAACCCAAAACCGGTGCGGCGGGCTCGGTGGTCAATCTGTTTGAAAACCAGCAACTCAATCATCAGACGGTGGTTCAAGGAGGGCTGCTGGCCGATGAATGCGCTCAGGTTCTCAGTCTCTTTTTTCAGCAGCGGCGGCAAGCGAAGCGAAGAAACAGCCAGCCCTTGCGTGAAGATGCATTGAGAACACCGGACCGGTGCTTCAACCATTTGCCAGGCTATCCCTGGGCCCCCCATTACGTGAGCGACTTGCCCGCATTGAACGGCTTGCGTCTGCATTACCTGGACGAAGGCCCCCAAAATGGCCCTTTGACTTGGCTCTGTCTGCATGGTTACCCCCACTGGAGTTATGAGTTCCGAACCCTGCTGCCGGTGTTTCTGGCAGCCGGGCATCGGGTGATTGCCCCCGACATGATTGGCTTTGGAAAAAGCGACAAACCTAAGAAGGAGGGCGCTCATTCGGTGGCCTGGCATCGCCAAATATTGTTGGAATTGGTCGAACGGCTCGATCTGCACCGTGTGGTTCTGGTGGTGCAGGGCTGGGGTGGCTTACTCGGCATCACCTTGCCCTTGAAAGAGGCGCACCGTTACTGTGGCTTGGTCGTGATGAACACCTCGCTGGCCCCAGGCGACACCCCCTTCAGCGATAAACCTCTGGCCCGGCGTGAACGGTGCGTCAAACCCCCTGAGATTCAGGCTTGCAAGCGCATGGACGGTGCTAATCTTGGGGTCTCTACGGCGGAATGTGATCCCTATGCCGCGCCGTTTCCAGACGCAGGGCACCGCGCGGCCGTGCGGGTTTTTCCCAAATTGGTTCCCGTTAGGGAGCCGCTTTACCCACTCATTCAAAATTGCCAACTCCCCATGTTCCTGCCTGAAGCGGTGCAATTTTTACCAGAACAAGGCGAAGCGGTCGCTCATGCTGCCGTTGCCCACATCACCCCTCCGTCTCGCCATGCATGATTCTTCCAAGCCTAAACACATTTATGTGTATTCACCGTCTGGTGCCGTGCGTGACAAAGCCGCATTCCGTCGCGGCATCGCAAGACTCCAATGGCTTGGCCACGAGGTCGAAGTCGATGAGGCTGCACTGGCCAGTCACCTTCGTTTTGCAGGCGACGACGACACCCGATTAGCCGCCATTCATCGCGCCGCCGCCAGTGGCGCTGATATCGCCTTGATCACGCGCGGCGGGTATGGGTTGACCCGAATTTTGGAGCGCATCGATTACAAGGCGGTCGCTAAAGCCATTGAAAAGGGCACGCAGTTTGTCGGCATCAGCGACTTCACCGCATTTCAATGTGCTGTTTTGGCCAAGACGGGGCAGGTGACTTGGGCCGGCCCCGCCCTGTGTGAAGGGTTTGGCGTCGGAGGCAAACCGAAGCTGAAAGATGGCCACGCTTGCGTCGCACCCAAGGTGCCCGATGACATCATGGAAGCTTGTTTTGACGACTTGATCACGGGGCAAGGGGAGGGCACCGGTTGGCGTCAGCACCGAGAGTCACCTAAGAGTGCTATTGTTTCAATAGCTTCTAGCTCAGATAGTACGGGGGCTAGAACCGAATTTTCTATTCATGATGCTGTCCTATGGGGTGGCAACCTGACGGTTCTCACCGCCTTGATCGGGACGCCCTATTTCCCAAATATCAAAGGTGGGATTCTGTTTTTGGAAGACGTGGGAGAACATCCGTACCGCATCGAACGCATGCTGACTCAATTGCTGAACTCTGGCGTTCTGCAGCAACAAAAAGCCATTGTTTTGGGTCAATTCACCGAGTTCAAGCTGGTTCCGCATGACCGAGGCTACAAATTGCAGAGCGTGGTGGACTGGCTTCGACAATCCATCCAACATCCTGTTTTGACCAACTTACCCTATGGGCATGTGGCGACTAAAGTACTGCTGCCCATGGGGGCCAAAATTGATCTGGCGGTTGAAGGGCGTGAGGTGATGATGGTCTGGGGACATCTGTGAACGGGTTTCACGTCAATGGGATGTTTTGAATCCTCATTGTTCTAAACTCCAGCATCCCTTTCGAACAAAAATATCCACAGCATGGGCATTCACAGCACCGTCGTCTTCACCGATCTTTATGGCAGCATCGGTGCCTATGAAGCATTGGGCAATGCGAAGGCCACTCAGGAAATTACCCAGGTGACGGGCTGGATTTCAACCGTCATCGAGGAGCATGGAGGACGGGTCGTCAAAATACTAGGAGATGGTGTTTTGGCTCTATTTGATGACAACAGCGAAGGCATTGCCGCTGTCATCGACATTCAACGCAGCCGAAAAAGACAATTGGCACACCCCTCTGGCACCAATCGCATGCCGATCCGCATTGGCGTCGCCAGCGGCGAGGTCGAACTGGTCGATGGGGATTGTTATGGCGATGCGGTGAATGTGGCCGCGCGGCTAAGCGACATGTCGGGGCCGCAGCAGATTTGGGTGAACAGCCAAGCGTTGCTCAATCTCAAGCAAGCGAATGGTGTCCATTTCAAAACGCTCGGTGACATCACTATTCGAGGGCGCGCCGAGCCGTGCACCGTGTATCAAATTGACTGGCAAGAAGACGTTGCCACTGAATTCCTCACCATGCAGGCCGAACTGGACCCCGTCTTTAATTCTGCCGATCGTGATGTTCTGGGTGGTCAAGTTGAATTGACGTGGTTGACGACCCAAAAAACGTTTCGATCCTTCGAGCTCCCGATCCACATTGGCCGCGTGCAGCAAGCCGATTTTGTCGTTACCGACCCCCGTGTTTCCCGAACCCATGCCCGAATTGACTGGCGAAACGGAAGCGTCATGCTGGTGGATCTCAGTTCCTATGGCTGCTGGGTTCGGTTTTCAGGGGGTGGATCGGATTTATTGCTTCGTCGCAAAGAGTGCGTATTGCATGGCCGTGGAGAAATCGCCTTAGGGTCTTCATTTTCTGACATCAGTGCACCCACGGTGAAGTTCGCGGTGTCCTGAAAAGCCTTCGGAAGAAACGCTTGTACGAGAAATGCAGACACTTTGGTTAACATAATATACATCGTATAAGACGCGACAACTCTAACCATCAAGGCGCAGTAGTCAACGTTCTGGTTATCAACGTTTCGGTTGCTACCAGCCCTTGGGTGCGCGTGCTCGAACGGAGGCTGCAATCAGCTTGGCGGTTTCAGGTCGACTGGCACCGTTGGCAAAATCAATGGCGGTCAACCCTTTCTCATTTTTCAGCAGCGGATCGGCACCCGCCGACAGAAGTTGTTGCACGGACTCGGTTGAGCCATAGTGTGCAGCCATCATCAGCGGCGTACTGCCGTTGGGCGACTCGGCATCAATGTAGGCATAGTTCTGCAGCAACAAGTCGATCACCGCCACTTGACCCGTTGTTGCCGCATAGTGAAGTGGCGTCCAGCCGGTTTTATTGACATCCGCACCACGGGCAATGAGCTTGGCGCAAACATCCGTCAGGCCCTTGAGAGCGGCCATCATCAATGGACTTTCGTCTTTGGCTGTTCGGCTCTCCACTTGGGTTGGGGGCCACTGGATGAGCACATCCGCTACTTTCAGGGACGGCTCTTTGATGGCCAAAAACAGGCCGGTGTTGCCATTGGTATCGACCGTGTTGGCATCAAAACCGCGATTCAGTAGCGTGGCGATGGCGTCTGCGTCGTCACGCTTGACGGCTGTGAAAAAATCGTCAAAAGAACCCGCGTGAGCCCAAGAAAAACCCACCAAAACCAACAATTGAACCGCGTATTTAACCAACCGGACGGCTTCAATGATTCTCTTCATGACAGCAAAACCCCTTTGAAAAGACGATCGAAATTGCGGCTGGTGAGTTCTGCGATGTCTTCGACAGGGCAATTTCTGAGTTCTGCCAACTGTTTCGCCACGTAGGGAACCAGCGACGGGTTGTTGGTTTTTCCTCGGAAAGGCATGGGTGCCAAATAGGGACTGTCGGTCTCGATCAACAAGCGATCGGAGGGCACAAAGGTGGCTACCTCACGCAAATCTTGTGCGGTTTTGAACGTCAGAATGCCGGAAAAAGAGATGTAAAAACCGAGGTCCAGTGCGGCACGAGCCACCTGTTTGGTTTCGGTGAAGCAATGAAACACACCACCCGCACTGCCAGATGACCCGTCTTCGCCCTCCTCCTTCAGGATGCCAACGGTGTCGTCGGAGGCCGACCGGGTGTGAATGACCAGTGGTTTGTCCAACTGGCGCGCCGCATGAATATGGGTGCGAAAGCGGTCGCGCTGCCACGCCATGTCGGCCACGGTCCGCTCACCCAAACGGTAGTAGTCCAGACCGGTTTCACCAATCCCCACCACGCGCGGCAACTGCCCCCGCGTCAACAAATCGTGCAAAGACGGCTCGGTGACACCTTCGTTGTCAGGATGGACACCGGCCGTGGCCCAAAAGTTGTCGTAAGTGGTTGCCAGTGCATGAACGGCGGAAAACTCTTCGAGCGTGGTGCAAATGCACAGTGCGCGATCGACACGGGCCTGAGCCATGGCCTCACGAATTGTGGCCAAGTTAGCAACGAGTTCAGGAAAATTGAGGTGGCAGTGGGAGTCAGTAAACATAGGACGCTAATAGAGAGCAAAGAGCATCGTGCCGCTGGCGGCGGTGCGGGCTCAGATGGTTTGGGTGGGCCGGTCCGAGGACAAGCTCGCACCCAAAATTTCTTCAATTTTTTGCTTCAAGGCCTGGGATTTTTCATCTTTGGGGAACAAAATTCCCACCCCTTGTGCGCGGCTGCCCGCCGCTTTGTCCGGTGTAATCCAGGCCACTGTGCCTGCCACCGGGTAGCGTTGGATATCGTCAGGGAGCGACAACAAGACGTAAACGTCGTCGCCCAGCTGATAACTGCGCGTAGTGGGGATGAAAATACCGCCCTGGCTGAACATCGGAATGTACGCCGCGTAAAGCGCCGATTTTTGTTTGATCGACAGCTGGATCACACTGGGCCGAGGCGCAGCATTAGAGGAGGAGGACGGTGGTGGCGAGGTGCTCATGGTGTTTGTTTCACTTAGAGTTAATGGCGATTTGGGCTTGGCTGACAAGCGCCTCCAGCATGAGCCCCGTGTTGAACGGGTGCTCGACGGTGCGCATGGTTTGAGACAGGGCTTTTCCCCAGGTCGTCAGACTTCGCAGCGATCCACCCCGGGGCAATTCATGGGCTGCAAAAAAGCGCGGTGCCGCGCCGGTATGAACAGCCAGCATGTCATGGCAGATTTTATGAAGGGCATCGACGGCCTGCGCTGGGGTCCAATCTTTCAAGGCGCTGACCTCTCCACGCGCTATCGCTTGAGGCAGTTTGACCCACGCTTGCGCGCTGCGCACGGACCCGCCTGAAAACTGCAAGGCATCATCGGGCCGACCGCCTGCCGCGCGCAAGGCCACGTCGGCCTCGTTCGCAGAAACACCTTGCGCCCGAATCCACGCCAGTGACGCCTCTTGGGTCGGCCACGTCATGGTGTGGCCCAAGCATCGGCTGCGAATGGTGGGGAGCAGTTGGTGGGCGGCCTCAGACGCCAGCACAAATTTCACATCGCCGGGGGGCTCTTCCAGCGTTTTGAGCAACGCGTTGGCCGTGACGTTGTTCATGCGCTCGGCCGGGAAAACCAAGACCGCCTTGCCCCGACCTCGGGCACTGGTGCGCTGCGAAAACTCGACCGCCTCGCGCATGGCATCGACCCTGATTTCTTTGCTGGGTTTGCGTTTTTTGTCGTCAATGTCAGATTGGGCTTTCTCACTGAGCGGCCAGCCGCATTCCAGCATCACCGTTTCAGGCATCAGCACGCACAGATCGGCGTGGGTTCGGACGTCCATGGCATGGCAGGCTTGGCACACGCCACATGCGCCCTGCGGGCTGGGTTCGTCACACAACCAAGCCCGCACCATGGCCAAGGCCAAGGCATATTGACCCAAGCCTGACGGACCCGCCAATAACCAAGCGTGCCCGCGCTGGGCGAGAAGGCGCTCGCTTTGAGTGGCAAGCCAAGGCGCAAGCACCGCGCTGCTCATGTCAACCAGCCCCGGTTCACGACGGCTTGTCTGACCTCGTTCCATACCTTGTCACGGGTGTTGTCAGCATGGACTCGGGCAAACCGGTGGGGGGCTTGGTTCATTCGATTCAGGTAAGCCGCTGCCACGCGGCTGAAAAACGCCACAGGTTGCGCTTCAAATTTGTCAGGAGCACGGGCCCCTGCCAAGCGCTTGGCTGCAATGTCAGGGGCTAAATCAAACCACACGGTTAAATCAGGTTGCCGAATGAAATGACCGCCCTGCCCTTGTCCAGTCTGCACCCACTGCTCTAAAGTTGATAGCATGCCGAGATCAAAGCCGCGCCCTCCTCCTTGGTAGGCAAAGGTGGCGTCTGTGAAGCGATCGCACAACACCACCTCACCCCGCGCCAAGGCGGGCTCGATGCACTGCTGGAGGTGGTCGCGCCGGCCAGCAAAGACCAGTAAGGCTTCGGTCATGGCGTCCATGGGGTCGTTCAGCACCAGGGTGCGAAGCTGCTCCGCCAGCGGCGTGCCGCCGGGTTCTCGCGTCAGCGTGACGCCACGCCCTTGGTCGCGAAACATCTGCGCCAAGGCGTCAATGTGGGTGGATTTTCCCGCCCCATCAATGCCTTCAAAAGTGATGAAAATGCCGCCCGCTGTCATAGTTGCTTATTGCCCACGCTGGTATTTATTAACAGCACGATTGTGCGCTTCCAGCGTGGCGCTGAATTGACTCGACCCGTCGCCCCGTGCCACGAAGTACAGCGCTTTGGTGTCAGCCGGCTGAACCGCCGCCATCAGCGAGGACTTTCCGGGCATGGAAATCGGCGTCGGTGGCAAGCCCGTGCGGGTGTAGGTGTTCCAAGGCGTGTCTTCTAGCAAGTGGCGACGGCGCAGGTTGCCATCAAAGGCTTGGCCCAAACCGTAAATCACCGTGGGGTCGGTTTGCAGCATCATGCCGATGCGCAAGCGGTTGGTGAACACCCCGGCGACTTCGGCACGGTCGCTGTCGCGCCCGGTTTCTTTTTCCACGATGCTGGCCAGAATCAGCGCTTGCTCGGGTGTTTTGAGCGGTGAATTGCTGGCCCGCAATGCCCACGCCGCGTCCAATTGCCGGTCCATGGCTTGCAATGCGCTTTTCAAAACACCCAAATCGCTGCTGCCTTTGGCGTAGGTGTACGTGTCGGGAAAGAGCCGTCCTTCGGGGTGAGCGCCGGGTTTTCCAAGGGCTTTCATGATCAAATCAGGCGCTAGCCCTTTCGTGTCTTGCGCAAGGTGCTCTGCTTTTGATAGTGAGTCCAGCACTTGGGCGAACGTCCACCCTTCTAGAAAGGTGACGCTTCGCAGGGCCTGCTCCCCATTGACCAGCTTTTGCAGCAAGCGCCTGGGGGTGGTGCCTTGTTCAATTTCGTAACTTCCCGCCTTGATTTGCCGCGCTTCGCCTGACAAGCGAAACCACCAGTACAGCAGGGTGGCATTGGTTTGTGCGCCGGCGTCCACCGCCAACTGCGCCACGGTGCGCGCCGATGCGCCGGGTTGAACCACCAAGTCCACCGGATCGGATGGCAACACCAGCGCTTGGTTGAGCCACCAAGCGGCATAACCGCCCAGCAGCGCAGCAGCAAGCAAAAAAATTGACAGGAGACGACGCACAGCCCTATAGCCTTCCGATGAACAGAGAGCGCATGATAATTCACCCATGCACAACACACTCAATGGAATCACCGCCCTCACCCACCTAGGCGTTATCAAGGTCGAAGGCGACGACGCAGCCAAGTTCTTGCACGGTCAATTGACGCAAGACTTTTCACTCTTGGGCACCACAGAGGCCCGTTTGGCGGCCTTTTGCAGCGCCAAGGGCCGCATGCAAGCCAGTTTTATTGGCTTCAAGACCCGCCCCACTGAGATTTTGCTGATTTGCCCCACCGATGTGTTGGCACCCGCCATGAAGCGTTTGTCGATGTTTGTGATGCGGGCCAAAGCCAAGTTCAGCAACGTCAGCGCGGAGATGGCGATTTACGGACTGGCCGGGGATGCTATTGAAAAAGTAGCTGCTTCCACAGACGCTGCTTGGGCTAGAGCCGAAATTGGCACTGCAACTCTGATTCAACTCTACCCCGCCGACGGCGTTCCCCGCGCCTTGTGGATTGCACCGTCATCGCAAGCCGCACCACAGGGCGAAGCCCTGAGCGCCGCGTTATGGGCATGGGGCGAAGTGCGCAGCGGCATAGCGCTGATCACGACGCCCATTGCAGAAGCCTTTGTGCCGCAAATGCTGAACTATGAGTCGGTGGGTGGCGTCAACTTTAAAAAGGGCTGCTACCCCGGCCAAGAGGTGGTGGCGCGCAGTCAATTTCGCGGCACCCTCAAACGCCGTGCTTATTTGGCGCACTCGGATGCGCCCATGGCCGCAGGCGATGAGGTGTTTCAAGCCGCGGGGGAAGATCAGCCTTGCGGCATCGTGGCCCAAGCTGCGGCCTCGCCCGCAGGTGGTTTTGACGCACTGGTGTCCCTGCAGGTGGCTGCTTTTGAGTTGGGTGACCTTCATTTAACCAGCGCCACCGGCCCTGCTTTGACGGCCAGCGCCGCACCCTACCCTCTGTTGGCTGACATCTGAAGCGTTGGATTGCGCCTCAGACGGAGGGAGCAAGCGGGTGCACCATTTCAATGTGGACAATGCCCGCCTCTTCAAACGGTTCCCCTTGCGTTGTAAAACCATGGCGGGAGTAGAAACCTTGTGCGGTTTGCTGCGCGTGCAGAATCACCTCGTGGTCGCCGCGCTGTGCGGCAGCCCTCATCAAAGCGCGCAGCACGTCACCGCCTAATTGGGTGCCCCGCAACACCCGGTTAACGGCCATGCGACCCATTCGGCCCACACCGGGCGCGTGTTGTACCAGCCGCCCGGTGGCGACCGCGACGCCTAAGCGGTTGCGGGCCACGGCGTGAACAGCGGTGGCATCGGCAGCGTCCTGTTCCAGTTCAATCGGGATTCGCTGCTCTTTCAAAAACACCTCAGCGCGCACCTGACTCGCTTCGGTTTGTAGCGTCTTCCAAGCCCCCACCTCGACCGTAATCATCGGCTCCCTCGCTTCAAAAGCCAGCAGGATGTCACGCAAAGCGGCTGGCAGAGGTTTGGAGGTTTGAGTGGTGGGATCGGCAAAAACATAAATCAGCTCGCCGCTGATCAAGCAATCTTCGCCCCGAAAAATGGCACCGGTGAAGGTCATGGATGAGGTGCCAATGCGTTGACATTGCAGCGCCACCTCCAATTGATCGTCCATTTGCGCAGAGGCGTGGTATTCAATCGTTGCCTTTTTGACGTACAGGTCGCCACCCAAGGACTGCAGCGTGCTGTCGTAAGGCAAGGCCAGCGCGCGCCAGTAATCGCCCATAGCGGTGTCAAAGTACGTCAAGTAGTGCGCGTTGAAGACGATTTTTTGCATGTCCACGTCAGCCCAGCAGACGCGCAGGCGGTGAAAAAGGCGGAAATTTTGACGTCGAAGGGTGTTCATGGGGCCAGTGGTTTAAAGAGTCGAAGTGGAAAAAGCCGCTTTCAAAGCGCGTGCAGCGTCGGCATGGGCGCGCAGTGCCTCGGGAATGGCGCGGCCCATTTTGATGAATTCATGCACCACGCCCCGGTAAATTTCCAAGTCAACAGCGACGCCCGCTGCTCGCAACTTGTCGGCGTACAGCAGCCCCTCGTCAATCAGCGGGTCGCATTCCGCCAAGCCAAACCATGCAGGTGCCACGCCATCCACATCGGGCGCATTCAGTGGGGCAAATCGCCAGTCGGCTCGATCGGCCGAGTTGGGCAGGTAATGGCTAAAAAAATACGCAATGGCCGCCGCTTCCAACACAAAACCATGGGCAAAGGTTTTGTGAGAAGGCGTGTCGGCTTGTGCTGCACAGCCGGGATAAAACAGCAGTTGCAAGGCCAGGGCCAAGCCAGCATCTCGCGCGTGAAGGGCGCAGGCGGCAGCCAGTGTGCCGCCTGCGCTGTCGCCGCCCACCGCCAGATGACTGGCGTCCAATCCCCGAGTTGCCCCATGAACGGCGACCCACTGCACCACATCCCACGCGTCGTTGTGCGCCACCGGGAAGGTGTGTTCGGGTGCCAATCTGTAATGGACCGACAGCACCGCGCAGTGCGCCAAATGACTGAGCGTGCGGCACAGGGTGTCATGCGTGGCAATGCTGCCAATCGTGAAGCCCCCACCATGAAAATAAACCAGCACGGGTAACACGTCGTCCGTGGGCGCATACAGGCGCACCGGCACCTCCTCGCCATCGCGGGCAGGCACCGTGAAGCTCTCCACCCGGTGTAATTTGGGGGCCGGTACCTCCAGAACACCCGCACCCACCTCATAAGCCAACCTCGCTTGTGTGGGCGTTAAGGCATGGAGCGGCATTTGACCCGCGCGGGCCATGCGGTCCAGTACGCCGTGCATGGCAGGGGTGAGCAAAGCGCGGGGGTTACGGTGGTGACTCATGAAAGCAGCACTTCTTGTTAAAGTTAAATTTTTATCCTACACCGCAAACGCCATGGCCCTTATTTACTACGTGACGCAGGTTCAGTTCGATTTTGGTGCCATTCGCTTGCTCAAGCAGGAGTGTGAGCGGGTCGGTATCACCCGCCCTTTGGTCGTCACCGATGCGGGCGTCAAAGCCGCAGGTGTGCTGCAAAAAGCGTTGGACGCATTGACAGGCCTGTCGGTGGTGGTGTTTGACCAAACGCCCTCCAACCCAACCGAGGCCGCCGTGCGGGCCGCGACCGCTGTTTACAAGGCGAAGAACTGTGACGGCCTGATTGCGGTGGGCGGTGGCTCATCCATCGACTGCGCCAAGGGGGTGGCCATTGCCGCCACGCACGAAGGCCCGCTCACCCACTACGCCACCGTTGAAGGCGGCTCAGCGCGCATCACCGAGCGGGTCGCCCCCTTGATTGCGGTGCCCACCACCAGCGGCACCGGCAGTGAAGTCGCTCGGGGGGCCATTCTCATCGTGGACGACCACCGCAAACTCGGCTTTCACTCGTGGCATTTGGTGCCCAAAGCCGCTATTTGCGACCCAGAGCTCACCATGGGCCTCCCGCCGCTGCTGACCGCAGCGACGGGCATGGATGCGATTGCCCACTGCATGGAAACCTTTATGGCTCCCTCGTTCAACCCACCGGCCGATGGCATTGCGCTGGACGGTCTGGCGCGCGGCTGGGCGCATATTGAACGCGCCACCCGCGATGGGCATGACAAGGCGGCGCGTTTGAACATGATGAGTGCCTCCCTGCAGGGTGCCATGGCATTTCAAAAAGGACTGGGCTGTGTTCACTCGCTCAGCCACAGCTTGGGCGGCGTTGATCCGCGCCTGCACCACGGCACTTTGAATGCGATGTTTCTCCCTGCGGTGGTTGCGTTCAACGCCTCTGCCGAGTCAGTGGTTAAAGACCAGCGTTTGCAGCGCATGGCCCACGCCATGGGGCTTCAATCGGGCGGTGATATTCCTGAAGCCATCAAAGACATGAACGCCAGACTCGGTCTGCCCAGCGGCTTGGGCGCGATGGGACTGCAACCCTCGCAGTTGGATCAGGTCATCGCGGGTGCCATGCTCGACCACTGCCACAAGACCAACCCTCGCTTGGCCACCGAAGCCGATTACTTGGCCTTGCTGATGGCGTCCCTGTAGCGCCAACACGTCGGTTTTTTTATGGTTTAAGCGGCTGCGTGAGGGGCTTTGGCACCAACCTTGCTAGTATGTAGGGCAAACAAGGCCCCGTCTTGTCGAACAATAAGAGAGGCGACTTCATGTCAATTCACGCGGCCCTGAGCCACATCACCCACTACAAATACGATCGCCCGGTCAGCCTGGGCCCCCAGGTCATTCGGCTGCGCCCGGCACCCCACTGCCGCAGCAAGATCATTTCTTATTCGCTCAAGATTGACCCCGTTGATCACTACATCAACTGGCAGCAAGACCCCTTTGCCAACTACCAAGGACGTCTGGTTTTTGACGGCAAAACCACAGAATTCAAAGTCACGGTCGATCTGGTGGTCGAAATGGCGGTTTACAACCCGTTTGACTTCTTTTTGGAGCCAGCGGCCGAGGATTTTCCGTTCAAGTACGAGCCCTTGCTGGAACAAGAACTGGCCCCCTACTTGGCGGTGGACCCTGCCACCGAGCGACTGAGGGCCTACTTGGCCACGGTCAACATGACCAAGCGCCGCACGATTGATTTCTTGGTGGATATCAACCAGATGCTGCACAAAGACATCAATTACCTGATTCGCATGGAGCCCGGTGTTCAAACCCCGGACGAAACGCTCAAGCTGTGCTCAGGATCGTGCCGTGACTCGGGTTGGTTGCTGGTTCAAATGCTGCGCCACTGCGGACTGGCGGCGCGCTTTGTGTCCGGCTACCTGATTCAACTCAAGCCCGACGTGAAGTCTTTGGATGGACCCAGCGGAACCGAGGTGGACTTCACTGATTTACACGCTTGGTGTGAGGTGTATTTGCCCGGTGCGGGCTGGATTGGCCTGGACGCCACTTCGGGCTTGATGGCTGGCGAAGGTCATATTCCGCTGGCCTGTACGCCCCAGCCCTCCGGCGCGGCCCCCATTGAAGGCAGCATGGACGAGTGCGAGGTTGAGTTTGAACACTTGATGGAAATCACCCGTATTTTCGAGTCACCTCGGGTGACTAAGCCCTACACCGAAGAGCAGTGGCATGAGGTCATGGCGCTGGGTCACACGGTAGACCAGCAGTTGCACGATGGGGATGTGCGCTTGACGATGGGCGGCGAGCCCACTTTTGTGGCGGTCAATGACCGCGATGCTGGCGAATGGAACACCGATGCCCTTGGTCCCACCAAGCGGGGATTTGCCACCGCCTTGGTGCACAAGCTGCGGCGTGAATACGGTGAAGGTGGCTTTCTGCACTTTGGACAAGGCAAGTGGTACCCCGGTGAGCAATTACCGCGTTGGGCACTCAATATTTACTGGCGCGCGGACCAACAACCCGTGTGGTCCAACCCCGCGCTGTTCACCGATGAACGCGCGCCCACCCACTACACCAGCGAAGATGCGCGCCGATTCACCCAGACCTTGGCCGCCAAACTGGGCATGAGTGATGAATTCATGCAGGCCGCGCATGAAGACGTGTGGTACTACCTCTGGCGCGAGCGCCGCTTGCCCATCAATGTCGATCCGTTCAACTCGAAGCTGGATGATGAGATGGAGCGGGCCCGACTGCGCCGGGTCTTTGAGCAAAAGTTGGACTCGGTGGTGGGCTACGTCTTGCCGCTCAAGCCGTCCGACAGGGAACCCGGCGTGCGCCCCGTTTGGTCCACCGGCTCATGGTTCTTGCGAGACGAACGCATGTACCTGATGCCGGGCGACTCGCCCATGGGTTTGCGCCTGCCCTTGGACTCGCTGCCTTGGGTCAGCAAAGCCGAATTCCCCTACCTGAACGAGCAAGACCCTTGGAGTCCGCGTGCCGACCTGCCCAAGCACGAGGCCTTGGCTGCCCGGTATCACGACACAACGCCAACGACAGCCATTCCGTCCGCGCCCCAACGTGCCTGGGATGACTCCGCCAACGCCGCACCCTACCTGACGGGAACGGGTCCGCAGGTTGAGGCCGCTCGCAAAATGCAAACCGCTTCAGCGACTGCTGTCAACCTCACTGCCGCCAGCGCTCAAGGGCCCATCCAAGCCGAGCCTGCCGACCATTCCCGAGTGCCCAAGCTGCGTGAATCAGCCCATTGGATCACCCGCACGGCGCTGTGTGTGGAGGTTCGCGACCCGCGCCGTGCCAGCGGCCCCAAAGCCGAGTCGGTCGGTGAAAAGTCAGGCGTGCTGTACATCTTCATGCCGCCGCTGGAGAAGCTGGACGACTACTTGGACCTGTTGGCCGCGATTGAAGCCACGGCAGAGTCGCTGGCGCTGCAGATTGTTCTAGAAGGTTACCCGCCCCCGCGCGACCCCCGTCTGAAGTTGCTTCAAGTCACGCCTGACCCGGGTGTCATTGAGGTCAACATTCATCCCGTGACGAACTGGGATGACCTGGTCAAGAACACCGAGTTTCTGTACAACGCCGCGTTTGAGTCGCGCTTGTCAGCTGAAAAGTTCATGAAAGACGGTCGCCACACCGGCACAGGCGGCGGCAACCACTTTGTGATGGGCGGAGCGACGCCAGCCGACAGTCCGTTTTTGCGCCAACCTGAATTGCTGGCCAGTCTGCTGCTGTATTGGCACAACCACCCATCTCTGAGCTACCTGTTCAGCGGCATGTTTGTGGGGCCCACCAGCCAAGCCCCTCGGGTGGATGAGGCGCGCAACGACCAGTTGTACGAGCTTGAAATTGCGATTGAGCAGATTTACAAAAACCGCGAGTTGCAGGGGCACAGCATGCCGCCTTGGCTGGTTGACCGCACGCTGCGCAACATCTTGATTGACGCCACAGGGAACACGCACCGCAGCGAATTCTCCATCGACAAGATGTACTCGCCTGACTCTGCTACCGGCCGATTGGGCTTGCTGGAGTTGCGCGCTTTTGAGATGCCACCGCACCCCCGCATGAGCATTGTTCAGCAGCTTTTACTGCGCGCTCTGGTGGCCCGGTTTTGGAACACACCTTACAAAGCCCCCGCCACCCGCTGGGGCACCGAGTTGCACGACCGCTTTTTGCTGCCCACCTTCATCAAGATGGATTTCGATGATGTGATGCAGGAAATGCGTGACGCGGGCTACGCGTTTGACGACAGCTGGTTTGCACCGCATTACGAGTTCCGCTTCCCTGTTGTGGGCTCGGTTGCATCGTCCAGCATTGAGCTCACCTTGCGCAACGCCCTGGAGCCTTGGCATGTGATGGGTGAAGAAGGCGCACCGGGTGGCACGGCCCGTTATGTTGATTCATCGCTGGAGCGCATGGAGGTTCGGGTCACCGGCCTCAATGAAAGTCGCTATGTGATCACCTGCAACGGCCACGCCTTGCCCCTGCAATCGACTGGCACCATGGGCGAGTATGTGGCGGGCGTGCGCTACAAAGCGTGGAACCCCCCTTCTGCACTGCACCCCAGCATTGGCGTGCACGCGCCTCTGACTTTTGACATTGTGGACACGTGGATGAAGCGCTCGATTGGGGGTTGCCAGTACTACGTGGCCCACCCAGGTGGACTGAATCCAGACACCTTTCCGGTGAATTCCTACGAGGCTGAAAGCCGACGCATGGCGCGCTTCACTGCCATGGGGCACACCCCCAGCAAACTGGTGGTGCCGCCTGCCACGATCAACGTGGCGGGCAGCCGGGAATTTCCGTTTACGCTGGATCTGCGTCGGGTGTAGCGTCCGGAGAGGCGGTTGGTTCAGCCGCCTCCACCTGATTCGCTGCCGCCTGCAAGCGTTCACGACGTTTCAGCGCGCCGACCACGTCACGAGGGTTCATGCCGTACATGTCGGCGAATTCCTCGGGCGTTTTGCCGCTGCTGTCATAGGCGCGAAGGGTGGCCTCTTGCTTCGCCATTTTTTGCTCATGGTCTGCCAGGGCCTCAGTGAGCAAGGCGTTAATCGCCTCATCTTTGGTCTGCACGCGGGCCAAGTAAAGCTGGTGAGTGAGGCCTGAGGCTTCAAAGGCTGCAATCAGCTGGTTGCGCAGTTTGGGGCGCAAGTCTTCGCGCGAGCGGCGCTGGCGGCGGCGAAACAGCTCCACCACGGCAAAGTAAACATGCTCAGGTGCCAGCGCCTCACCGGGCACCCCTAACAAATCATGCCGTGGGTTGCCTGCGGCCACACTTTGAAGGTAGCGGGTCGAGCGCGTGTGCTGGCCCAAGGCCAACTTCAAAGTTTCACGTTCAAATTGGTCCGGGTGGGCGGCCAGCAACTCATGAAAAACGCCCAGCTTCAGGGGCAAAAACTGTGCGCCAAAGAGAGGGGGGTAAAGCTCAAATAGTTTTTCCAACACCGGCTGCACAGAAACGGTTTCACTGGCCGCCTTAGCGGGACTCTCCGACACGGAGGGCGCTTCGGTTTGAACGGGGGCTTCTTGGGTCATAAGGGTCATGGGGTTCTTCATTGAGACAACCTTCGATTGTCAACCAATTTGGAGATCCGCTACCAGAGCGCTTGGCCGTGCAGCGGCTAAGCCATGCCAGAATATTGCATGCCCTCCCCCTCTGTGCCCACCGTGGCCGACAAAATCACGCTTGACGCCTCCCAAGAAAGTGCAACTCAGGCCCTTTACCGAGCCGCCATTGGTCCCCTCAACAGTGACTATTACCTGCCGATCTTCGGCGGCTTTGAGTCAAGCTCAAAGTTGGCACTGAGATGGAACACGGCCGCCAGTCTCTACACCCTGAATTGGTTGGTATTTCGCAGGCTGTGGGTGGCCGCCTTGGTCTATTCCAGCGCCGTCTTGAGCGGCACCCTTGTGGTGTTTGGGCTTGGCCGTTTGATCTTTCAGTTCTCGACGGAAGTGGGGGTTGCGCTGGGTCTTTTGATACTGATGTTGAGTTGTGTGGTGCCAGGCCTGTTGGGCAATACGTGGCTGCACACGGACTGTCGGCGGAAAATGGCCCAGGCTTTGAGTCAGTCTTCCACTTTGCAAGAAGCCTGTGGAACGTTGCGGGCCCAGTCCAGCTCCCGAAATCGCTTTTTAGGTGTCGTGTCGATCAACCTGATTCTGATCAGCGTGGGCCTCGGCCTGTATTGGAGACTAGAGGGTGCGCCAGAGATTAAAGCCATTTCCCCACTCCCGGTCACCGAGCTCCAGCCCCTTCCCAAACCGTTGCCCTTGGTTGATTTGACATCGTCAGAGCCGATCGCCACAGTGACTCAAACCACCTCCGAACCACCGCAACCCTCCTCAGCAGAACCAGCCCCTGTGCCAGAGTTACCTTTGCCAGTTTCAACCCCATTGTCGACACCAACACCAACACCGTCCCCAGAGCAGAAGGCGAAACCGATCGCTGCCAAGCCATCATCTTTGCCGTCTTACTATGTCAACGTTGGCTTGTTTGCCAATGCAGACAATGCAGAAAAAGTACACCAACGCTTAAATAACGCCGGAATGGCGGTGACCACGGAGGTCTTGGCGCTGCCCAAGGGCAACCGTTCCCGAGTTCGAGTGGGCCCATTCCCCAATCGCTCAACAGCAGATGAAGCGGTTCGCTCTGTTAAGGCCTTGGGTCTGGACGCCATCGTCGTTAATTCTCAATAAGCGTTTTCACTTCGCAGGGACGCGCGAGCCAAACTAACCCGGTGTTTGATGAGATGACAAGCGGGCGGGACCGCGCTGGCATACTTGGCTCACATGAACGAGACCCGAGACGACCAGAAGGCTGACAGAGCCCCCTCCATCCCCACGCTCCAAGCCGCCCTGGCGCGCGCCGGCCATTACGATGAATTGCGAGGTCAAATCCAGCCGGTGGCCAGCGCATTGCCCCAACTGAGGGAGGCGTTACTCGCTGAGGCACCTTCTCTGGCGAGCGATTGGCGCGATTTTTTCACCCCCATGCAAGCCCATGGCCCGGACGACCTGAACCAACAGCTGACCACCCTACAGCGACAAATTCGCGACAACGGGGTGACCTACAACGTCTATTCCGACGATGGGGGGCCACAGCGCCCCTGGTCGCTCGATTTATTTCCTTTTTTGATTGACGCGCCGAGTTGGCAGCACATTGAGTCTGGCGTGCGTCAGCGGATGCGATTGCTGGAAAGCATCATGGCCGATGTGTACGGGCCACAAACGTTGTTGGACCAGGGCTTACTTCCCGCTGCGCTGGTGCTCGGCCATCCCGGCTATCTGCGCGGTATGCAGGGCGTGAAACCGGTGGGGGGCAACTACCTTCATATTGCGGCGTTTGATTTGGCCCATGGCCCCGACGGCAACTGGTGGGTGATGGGCCAGCGCACGCAGGCACCTTCGGGACTGGGCTACTTGCTGGAAAACCGCCTCGCCATTTCAAACCAGTTCCCTCAGGCCTTTCAGAGCATGCGGGTTCAACGACTCGCCGGAACCTACCGGGCGCTGATGGAGAGCCTCAAGCGCTTAAGCCCTGCGGGTGCCAACTCTCACCTCGTCCTTTTAACCCCAGGCCCCTACAACGAAACCTATTTTGAGCACGCCTTTCTCGCGCGCTACCTTGGCCTCACCTTGGTTGAAGGCAGTGATTTGGTGGTTCGCCGTGCGCATGTTTACCTCAAAACCCTCAAGGGTTTGGTGCCCGTCCACGGCATTCTCAAGCGTGTGGATGACGACTACTTGGACCCTCTTGAGCAGCGGCCCGACTCAACGTTGGGCGTGCCGGGGTTGCTCCAAGCCATTCGAGCGGGCACGGTCTTGGTGGCCAATGCACCCGGCTCGGCTTTTTTGGAGTCGCCTGCCTTGTTGGGTTTTTTGCCGGCGTTGGCAGAGTATTTGATTCAAGAGCCGCTGCAACTGCCCTCCTTGCCCACGTGGTGGTGCGGCGAAGCCTCGGCCGCACAAGACGCGTTGGCGCAGTTATCCGCCTGCGTGATCAAGCCCACCTATCCGGGCGCTGGCGCCCAGGCTAGTTTCAACGCCGTGCTGGGCCGCGACCTCTCACCTGAAGCGCTGGCACAGTGGACACAGCGCATTCAGGACAACCCAGATTGGCACACGGTGCAAGCCTATCTGCCGCTCTCACAAATGCCCACTTGGCCGGGTAAGTCGGCTTTGGACCAGTCTGACACTGCAAACGCCCCCAGCCTTTCGCTGCGCTCCGTGGTTATTCGAGTTTTCGCCGTCAGCGACGGCGCACAGTCCTGGCGGGTGCTGCCGGGCGGCTTGGCACGCGTGGCCAGTCCCTCGTCCGAGATTGCCTCTATGCAACGCGGCGGCAGTAGCGCCGATGTATGGGCCCTCACACAGGGTGAGATCGATCAAACCACCCTGCTCCCGCCCAGCTTCACCCCTGCCACCTTGGCCCAACGGGCGCGAATGGTGACCAGTCGGGCGGCTGAGAATCTTTTTTGGTTGGGGCGTTACACCGAACGCGCTGAAAATTCAATCAGCCTCGCCCGCCTCACGCTAGAGTGCCTGAATGGCGAAGAGCGCTGCTCTGAACCCTTGTTGGATTGGCTCAGTCAAATGGCCGTTTCCAACACCCTGGTGCTGCCTGATGCTCCCACGGCTGGTCTGTCTCGCCGCGCGTTTGAACGCGCCCTGATTGCGGGTTTAAATTCATCAACCGGAGCGACCAGCGTGGGCTACTACCTGCGTGCACTCAAACAAGCCGGTTCCAACGTGCGAGAGCGGCTGTCTCAAGCGCATTGGCGCACCCTTGTTCGGGCAGAAGAACAGTTGTTTTCACGCTGCGCCAAATCACCGGTGTCTGTGGATTTCTCGCACGTCGCGGCCCTGCAAATTTTGCACGAAAGCAGCGACCACATGGCCGCCATCACCGGGGCGCAGACCGACCGCATGGTGCGAGATGATGGCTGGCGCTTGCTCAGCATTGGCCGCCACATTGAGCGACTAAGCTTTCTTGCCAACGCGGTGTTCTGTGGCTTTGACACCGGCTCGGTCGAATCGGACAGTGGTTTTGACGCCATGCTGTCGCTGTTTGACAGCGCGTTCACCTTCCACGCCCAATTTCAACAAAACCGTGATTTACCCGCCCTGATTGATGTGTTGGTGTTAGACCGGGACAACCCCCGCTCCTTGAATTGGGTGGCGCACACTTTGCGAGGCCGGTTGGCCAAACTCGCCGGCAGCCAGCCCGACCAACTGAGCGCCCTTGCCTTGCGGGTGCCCAACCCTGCAACTCATGGCCTGACATCGCTTTGTGAAACCCAGGCCCAAGAGGAGGATGAATCAAATCCCAAGGGGGGCGCAAGAAACTACTATTTCGCCCTGAATGAATTGATGCTGGAATGTTCATCCGCGTCCTGCGAAGTCTCTAACGCCATCAGCACGACCTACTTCACCCACGCAACAGAAGACCAAAACACACGGAAGACCACGCGATGAGGCTGCAAGTCACCCACGACACCTTTTACGACTACGCCCCAGCGGTCGAAACCGCCCAGCACCTGGCCTACTTGAAACCGCTTGACACCCCGTACCAGCAACTGGTGAGCCACTCCCTGAGCATTGACCCGCCCCCTGCGCAACTCACCCACAACGTGGATGTTTTTGGCAATGGACGGAGTTTTTTCTCGCTGGAGACCGCGCATGAAACGCTGCGTGTCGTTGCCCAAAGTGTGGTGCTCACCACCTCACGTGACCTGCCATTGAGCCCCCTGTCGTGGGAAAACACCTGTGATCACTTTCGCTACCAATCCGGGCGGCGCTTGGACAAGGCGGCCGAGTATGTCTTTGCCTCCCCGTTTTGCCCCCGCCACGCTGACTTTGCTGACTACGCGCGCCCCAGTTTTAAGCCAGGCACAGGTCTGTTGAAAGGGGCCACCGACTTGATGCACCGCATCTACACCGACTTCACCTACGAGAGTGAAAGCACCCAAATCAACACCCCCGCGCGAGACGCCCTGGCCCAGCGCAAAGGGGTCTGCCAAGACTTTGCCCACATCATGATTGCCTGCCTGCGCGCGCTGGGGTTGCCGGCCCGCTATGTCAGCGGCTATTTGTTAACGCACCCTGCGCCGGGAACCGTCAAGCTCCAAGGCAGCGATGCCTCTCACGCCTGGGTCGCGATCTACGTGCCTGACTTGCCCGAGGGAGACCGCTGGTGCGACCTCGACCCCACCAACAACCGAGCCGGTTGGCACTCCCCCGGTGAAGACTATGTCACCCTCGGCGTGGGCCGTGACTTTGCCGACGTCTCACCCATACGGGGCGTGATTCACGGCGGTGCCAGCCACACCTTGACTGTGGGCGTCACCGTCGAACCCGTGCAAGCCGACTTCCCTGCCCTGACGCCCTTGCCGTCGCTGCCTGCTTTGGCGCCCCTGCCCGCCGGTGGCGCGTTTCAAAGCCAATTTCAATCAAGTTAGACGAACTGGGGCGCACCGCTTCCTTGTTAGACTTCGCGGCTTTCACACCACACGTTTTGCGCATGACCTCTATGACCCAGGCGCTGAGCGCTGCACTGCTCAAGCGTCAACCGCTGCTGAGCGAACTCCACCAGCAAGGCACGGACTGCTACCGCCTGTTTCACGGCAGCCAAGAAGGCGCTGGTGGGCTGACCATTGACCGCTATGGCCCGCAATTGCTGGTTCAGAGTTTTCACCAAAGTTTGGCGGCGGCTGACCTGCAAGCACTCTCAGAACAGTGCGACACCGCCCTGAGCACCAGTTTGCTGCTCATTTACAACGACCGCTCGCAAGGCAACTCGCGGGTGGATCGAAGTGACGCTATTCACCAAGCCGAGCCCGCTGCGCTCGCCGACCTCGTTGCCCATGAATGGGGGCTCAACTACCGCATTCGCGGTCGCCACGCAGGCCAAGACCCCCTGCTCTTTTTAGATTTACGCCAAACCCGGGGTTGGATCAAAGACAACAGCGCGGGCAAATCCGTCTTGAACCTGTTCGCCTACACCTGTGGCGTGGGCTTAAGCGCTGCCGCAGGCGGCGCCCGCGAGGTCGTCAACCTTGATTTTTCAGAAGGCAACTTGGCCGTGGGCCGAGACAATGAGGCGTTGAACCCCGGCTTAACACCCATGCAGTTCATCCAGTCCGACTACTTCCCCGCGATTCGCCAGCTGGCAGGCTTGCCCGTGGCGGGGCGGCGTGGGCATGCTCTGCCGAATTACCCCAGGCTTGAACAACGCCAATTTGACTTGGTGCTGCTGGACCCGCCAGCTTGGGCCAAAAGTGCCTTTGGCACCGTCGATTTGCTGCGGGACTACCAAAGCTTGCTCAAACCCGCCATTCTGTCCACCGCCAATGACGGTGTCCTGATCTGCTGCAACAACCTCGCCAAAGTGGCGATGAACGACTGGCGGGACCAGGTGCTGCGCTGTGCCACCAAACTGGGGCGGCCCGTGCGCGACTGCCAAGTCATCGCACCGGGTGCCGACTTTCCGTCTTCCGACGGACAACCCCCGTTAAAAACCTTAGTTCTGCAGTTCTGAAAAGAGGCCTTAGCGGGCGGGCCCCCAGCCGACCCGATGAACCGCATTGGTGGCGTCGTGCCGGGCATCTTCTTCCGAGTGCAGGTAAATGCTGGTGGTGCTGATGTTGGCGTGCCCCAAGTTGTCGCGCACCACTTTCAAATCTGCCTTTTCGCTGAGGTGGCTGCCCGCGGTGTGGCGCATCCAGTGGGTTGAGGCTTGTTCAATGTGGCGGGCGGCCGCCTCAAACTCAGGCCCTTGTTGGCGCAGGCGGTCGGCACTTGCCCGAAACACGCTTTTCACAACCTCATGAATACCGCTGCGCGCCATCGGTTTGCAGGAGCCAATCACGGGAATCACCAGCGGTGTGTTTTCACCCTGCAGCGGCAATGGGCTTAAGCCACACGCTTGGCGGTAGGCCACCAACTCGCTCATCAGCTCACCCGTGGCGGGAACCAGCCGAGTTTTACCCCCCTTGCCAGTGACCTCCATCCACCAGCGCTCTTGCCCATCGGAGCCATGGCGGCTGTACAGCCCGCCCATGGTGGTGCTGCACACCTCAGAGACCCGCAAGCCGCCCACATAAAGCAAAGAAAACAACCAGCGGCAGCGCGCCGCCTGCAAGCGCTCCCGCTCTGTGTCCACGGGCATGGCCTGAATGGTGGCCTTCACCACCTCCCAATGCGCCATGGGCAGAAAACGACTCACCTGAGGCGCTGCCATCTTGCGTGTGCGCCGACTCAGCGACAAAGGATTGCCCAGCCAATAGCCCGCAGCCACCAGCCAAGAGAACATAGCGTTCAGTACCGTCAAGGCCTGGCGTTGGCTTGACGGCCCCAAAGGCCCTGCAAAAGGCCGCCACTGACTGGACTCGCGGGCAGGCTTCTGCCCAGGGGCCATGACCCAACGTTCAGCCGGTTGGGGATCGGTCAAAAAGCGCTGATAGACCAGCAAATCCTCGTGTGTCAGGTCCGACAGGGCCACCCCCTGTTGCAGCGTGCACCACAACAGCAGCCGTTCTGCTTCTTTTCGATAGCTCGCCAATGTGGCCGGTGAATCTGCATAACGCGCCAACCAAGCCAAAACAGCCGACCGATCGTCATTAGCCGACAACTGCGAACCCGATACAGCGCGATTTCGCCCGCGAGAGCCATCCAATTGCGGCGAAATGGCCATTGGGTCCAACGAAACGAGTGAATTGAGGTGTGCAGGGTGCGAAATAGGGGGCATAGGCCAATTCTATGGACATTAGATTGATTATGTCCATAGATTGTTTTATTTAATAAAAATATCAACATATTACGTTGTATTATTTAATGACAAAACCACCGGAAAATCGCCATGGACACCCCTGCGCACCTAGACACCCGCTTACAAACCGAAATAGACGCCCTGCGCCCGCAATACCCCGATACGCAAGACCTGTACCGCGAGGTGTGTATGGTTTTGTTCTTTCGCCACGGCATCACCCCCACCGCCAACAAGCTGTACCAACTGGTGCGAAAAGGCAGCATGAGTGCGCCGGCTGAAGCGCTGAATCGTTTTTGGGACACCCTGCGAGAAAAAAGCCGCATTCGCATCGAACACCCCGACTTGCCGCCCAGCCTGCAAAACGCTGCCGGTGAAATGATGGGTGCCTTGTGGCAACAGGCCCAAGCCGCTGCCCAAGACGCCCTGGGGTCACTGCGCGAAGAGGCACGTGCTCAAGTGACTGAGGCCGAAGGCGTGGCCCAAGTCGCGACCGCCAAGGTGAAAACGATTGAGTTGACTTTGCAGGGAGCGCAGCAAGAACTGCAAGACTTGGTGAGCAAAATGACCGACGTGCAAGCCGATTTAGCGCGAACGCAAGGTGAATCCGCCACCCTGCAGCGCCAAATTGAAACCCATGTGGCCCAACGGCGCGAACTCCAAGACAGCCTGCAAACCGCACAGCAAGGCTTCACGCAAGAATTGGGGCAGCAACGCCTGGCAACGGCCCAGCAAGAAGAACGGCACGCCGCCGACATGCGCCGCTTACTGCTCGAAGTGGACCGCGCTCGCGTCCAGGCCGCCCAACTGCAAAAAGACGTGCTCACGTCTCAGCGCCTCCAGGCAGATCAGACAGAGATGCACCGCAAAGTCGTCACGGAAAAACAGGTACAAGCTGATGAATTGCGACAGCGCAACGGTGAGTTGGAAGGCAGCGTGGCCGAGTTGCGGGGGCAGCGTGAACAACTGCTCCAAGACCGGGCCAACCGCAGACCCCGCTTGGCCAGCCAACCGGCGCTTAAAAAGGTGCGGATCTTGAAATTGCGAAGATAGCTGAGGTAAACCATTCGCCAATGGGCGTTGTCGGACATCTTTGGGGCATTTGCTTGAATCTGGCCTTGGCCTATTTGTTGGCAGGAAGCAGGCGCGCCGTGTTGTTGCGCTGTAAAAAGCAATGCACGCGGCGCGCAAGACGAAGCGTACTTGAGGAACAATTCCTAAATCCCGCCCGGCACAATCGCAATACGTTCAGTTTAAGGATGGACGCGCTTGATGTGTATCTCCAGCGCTTGGCTGTCCAGCAAAGCAAGAAAGGCGTTGCGCTCGTCCGAGTTTTGGGGGGTACCGATGCACCCAACACGAAGTTCGACCTTCGGACCTCACAAAAATTACCGCGCTACCCCATCCCTTGTTTCTGCATGGGCCGACTGGCGAACCATATCGATCACCGCGGACATGGTTTGGGGTGCCTTCTGGTTGCTTGTGCGATTGAGCGTTGTATTGAGGTCCGAAAACAGATGGGTGCCTACGCTCTGGTGGTCGATGCCAAGGGGATGAAGCCAAGAATTTCTACGTGTATTACGGATTCATGGCGTGCCACGACCAGCCCACGACGCTCTACCTGCCATGGGGTGCATAACTCTCCCTGTGCACCTGAACTGCAACAAGCCAGCAACAAGCGCGCTGTTGCTGGCTGAGCTGTTTGTTGTTTGCTCTGCCAGCCTACCCTGCAATCGGAATCCTTCACGCTGCAGAACCCCATTCGACAGATCCTGAGTTAGCCTACTATTTCAAAATTGATAGCGGCTTGCGCAAGTGGGACGAGGGCTAGAGGCTTATTCAACTCATTTTTTAGGTCGGGTTAGCCGATGGCGTCACCCGACACCTGCGGTGACTGGGCTTCGGAATCTGTCGGGTGACGCTGCGCTAACCTGACCTACGGGTGCTCCCCAATTCATAGCTGCTTGCGCAGGCAGGTTATGGGCTAGCAGCCTGTCGGACTTAGGAATCGTCGGCTGCAAATCGACCGCAGCGGGCTATTTTTCGCCGCTTTCTTACCCAATATCCAGATATTGGGCTGCGAAATCGTCAAAAACTAGTCGGCGCTGGGGCCGATTTTCGCTTTCGACGACCTAAGCCCGACAGGCTGCTAGGGCCCTCTTCCCTTCACCTAGCGCGTCAGGTTCACCGCCACACCTGCAGTCTCATTTGCAGTGATCAGCACCAGGCTGATGCGCGCTTGGTCGGCACTGCGCACCGCGAGACCCTGGAACACGGTGAGCGTGCCCGCGCAGTTTTCAGTCACTGCAGCGTCCACCACCGCTTTTTTCTCTGTGCGCAGGCTCAGCTGTCCGGTGTAGGTGCAGCCTGTGGTGCGGGTACCCGTGAGAGCACCTGTGTTGCCTATCGCCCAGTTGACAATGCCCGGGCCGAGCGTGGCCTGCCAGTTGCCTGCAAAGTCATTCAACACCGCCGGGGTGTCGTAGCGAGTTTGGTAGGCCAGGGCAAACGTCTCGGGCTGCTCGCCTGTCACGCTTAACGTGCCCGCGAGGCTCGATTTCGCCACCACGCTGGCAGTCGCCGTGGCGTTTGCAATGCGAATCACACTGCTGCCCAGGGTGTAACTTTTGGCACTGCCGCTGAAGCTACCGGTTTGCGCAGTCAGGTCGGCTTTGATGAGTCGGGTCACACCCGCACTGGACACGACGGACCACAGCTGTCCGTTGGGCAGTGCAACCGTCGAGATGCTGGTGGGCGTGCCTGCGGGGCTTTGCCAGATGCCTTGCAGGGCGGCAGTGGGGGCGTTGCCCGATGGATCGGGTGTTGTCGGGTCTGGCGTGGGCGTCGTTGGGTCAGGCGTTGGGGTCGGCAGGCTGGGGTCACCACCACCACCGGAGCCGCAGGCCGCCAGCGAGAGCAGCAGCAGAGCGGCCGCAGTGAGCGTAAGGGGGTGATAGGAGCGCCGTGCGCGTGTTGTGAGAGGTGTGTTCATACTTTTATAAAAATAAAGGGGTGTGATTCAGGTCAGTCTCAGAAAAAGAAATCGCCTGTTGTTGGACTTGTTGGCGCGTAACCCACCAGTGACAGCGGCATATTAGCGGCAGCGCCGACGTTACTCACGTTGCCGTTGACCAAACCATCGGTGTCAAACTCGCCGCCATCGACCAGTTGGAAGTCCAAACGCAGCTTGCCGCCTTCCAACACCATCTGGCCGCCATAGGCAGCGCTGGCCAGGTTGCACCAGATGCCGTCGGCGTTTTGCACCCAGTAGCCGTTGGCACCGATGCTGGGGTCCACGTACAGGCTGAAGGTCTCCGCCACCGGACCGCTGCCGGCGTTGGCTTGCAGGTTGACCGTGAAGCTCAGCAGGCCCAGCGGCATGGTGAGTTCGGCGGGCATGTCGGCAGGCGCATCTTGCTGCTCCAGCTTGGTGACAACAGCCGTGCCTGGGTCAGGGTCGCTCTTGCCTGTCAGACTATCTGCCACCAACGAGATGGGCGTGACCGGTGCATCGCCTGGGTTGCTTTGCGCGGTGGGGGTTTGCAAGAACGTGATGGAGGTCACGCTGTTTTGCTCACTGTCTTTGATGCCATCGCCGTTGCCATCACCCATCACCGGCGTACCACCGTTGGGAATCGGCAAACCAGGCAGGCTGTCATCGTCTGGAACAGGCGTAGGCGTAGGCGTTGGTGTCGGTGTCGGCGTCGGTGTCGGTGTCGGTGTAGGCGTTGGTGTAGGTGTAGGTGTCGGTGTCGGTGTCGGTGTCGGTGTCGGTGTCGGTGTCGGTGTCGGCGTTGGTGTAGGCGTTGGTGTAGG
>JAGODZ010000344.1 GCA_017997975.1 Rhodoferax sp. | reverse complement strand
GAAGGGGGCGGTGTAGGTGCGTTGCACTTCGCGGGGGCCGCCGGGCAGGGTGTCGTCCATGAGCCATTGGGTGATGGTGGTGCCGTCGGGCACCTTGGGGGTGCCGCCGCGCTTTTGGGTTTCTTCGCTGTCGCCGGCCTCATGGCTGGCGTAGGTCCACAGGTCGTCCCAGCCGAAGTTGCCTTCGCGCACCTTGCCGTCGGGGGTGGTGATGCGGGTGCGGGGGGTGGAGCGGCTACCCTTGCGCGGCAGACCAACGCCTACCAGGCCTTTGCTGTTGGTGAAGACGATGCGGCCGGTGGCGTCGTACCAGGTGTCGCGCTCGTAGCCTTGCATGACGGGGAATTGCACGCGGTAGATGAGCAGCAGCTCGTCCAGCGTCAGGCCCAGGGCTTGGGCGACGAGCACGTCGATTTCGACCAGGGCCATGCGGCGGGCGTAGTCGCTGCGCAGGGCGCAATCGCGCGTCCAGGTGCGGGTGAGCGCGGGCCAGAAATCGTGCGGCAAGCGCGGGTTGCCCGGCTGGCTCCAACACTGGTCGGCAAAGTCCAGGTCATAGACCTGCTCCCACAGCGGAGCGTAGTGGGTGGTGAGGCAGTTGAGGGTGAGGGCGCGGGCAGAAATGTCCGCGGATGTGGAAAGCCTTGGCAACTGCGCCAATCCCTCACCATAAAGGTCGCCACGCCCAGTGCTTTTGATAAAGAAATCAACGAATAACGAGTTCAGCATCGCTGTACATGAAAGCAGTAGCTGCTGATTCTGGAAACTCGTGGCAATACAAGTATTGATGATGGCTGAACCAGGGGGAATTAGCGCAGCAACCAGAGTTCGTTCACCCGACTGGGACAGTCGGCGGCGATGCACTAGCCGGAAAAACTCCGTCACGGGTCTTCCGCGCGCTTCCCCCTCTTCAATCCAGCTCACGCGAGCCGTGCGGCGCAGGTATTCCGCGCGGTCGGGCATAGGTCGGTAATTGGTGCGCGGCAGGTAGTCGTCGGGCAAAGTTCCAAGGTCAACGTTGTCATATGCCAATGGCGTGTTACAGAGTTTGCGCGGAGTTTTACAAAACGGGTTAGCCACAAAGAAATGCGGGCCAGACAGCACCCAGTCGTGCGGCGTAGCGGCAAAGCCTGGGTCGGTGCTGGGGCGGCGACTGATGGTGCCGTCGTGTTGCTGGGCGGTTTCATTCCACATTTCGGTAGCGAAGTAGCCCTCGTCCAAGTCGGCCAAGCGCTGGGGATAGGCGGCAAGTTTGGCCAATACATTACTCAAGGCGCCAGCGTGTAAAGCGGGCAGTCGGGCACGGCGAGCGGGGGTGCCAGGTTCGTCGTAAAGCTTGGCAAAGGTGGTCAGCGCGGCTTCGTCCACGCGCACAATACGGTCACGGTGACCGGCTGTGTTCCAGTCACCGTTTGCCGTCTTTATTCCATCGGCCAATCCATCACCTTCGTGCTGATACGACGCATCGACCGTGGCTGGGATAAAAACATTGGCAAGGGTGTCGAAAGCAGGCTGCTGCCTTCTTGGGCCATATATATTGATTGAATATGTGACCCAGTGCAGCACTTCAGCAAATAGCTTTTTGACATTGACAAACTGAAAATGTCTTCTCAACCGCGCATAAATTGCCTCGCGTAATTCCCCACCCTTGGGGTCCTCGTACGGCCCTTCGGGGTGCAACAGCCCGGCAACGCCTTGCGCGCTGCTCAAGTGCCAAACCAATGGCAAAAAACACTTGTATAAGTTGGCAGGCATGCCCTTGAGCTGTGGGTAGTTCTGCACGGCATTCAAAAAGGCTTGCGTGCCTTCGGCTTCTTCCAGCTCTTGCAGCCAGTCGGCTTGCAGGCCGGGGAACTGGGCAAAGGCTTCGGCGCGCAGCTTGGCCAAATCACTGGCGCTGATTTTGCGCACGGCAAACACCGGGTTGCGCTCGCCCAAAATGCCGGCCTCGTTCCACTCCACCTTCAGCCAGGGTGGGTTACCCAAAATCAGGTCAAAGCCACCACCGGGCCGACCATCAGCACCCGACCGGGCGCCCAGTAGCACATCGGCAAAGCACAGCTCCCAATGCATAAAGCGGCGCTGCGCGGCAATATCTTCCACCACAGCCACGCGGGCAAAGTGCTGGCGCAGCTTGCTGATGCGCAGCTGGCCGAACTTGTCATGCAGGTTGGGGGGGGTGGCGCCGCCAGTGGGCTGGCTCAAGGGGAGCTGGGTTTCAAAACCCTCAAATGCAGGCTGCACCTCGGGCACGAGGACCTGGGGGGCATCGGGCGCGGTGGGCATCAAGTCCAGCCCGCGCTGGGTTTCCATCTCGACCACGTTGCCTTCGAGGATGGCACCCACCTCCATCCACCACTGCTCGCGGCTGGGCAGGTCTGCGCTACGGGTAATGGGCCAGAACCACAGGGCGCACCAGTAGTCCATGACGAGCTTGAGGCGGCGGAACGGGGTGGCTAGGTCGCCATCCTCATTGAGCAGGCCTTGTTGGCGGATGGCTTCTTTTTGCGCGCGGCTGACGCGGGTAGAGCGGTCATCACTATTTTTTTGATAGCTGCTTGCGCTTGTCGTGTCTGCGCCAGAGGCACTTTTGACTTCAAATTCATGCGGCCAGACACGCAGCTGGTCTTCGGTGCGGGCGCGGTCACGGGCCAGGGCGGCGGTGTGCTGCTCCCAAAGTGCTTCCACCTGCTGGCTGAGTTGCTGCAGGCGGGCCACTTCGTAGTCGCCCAGCGGCGCGGTGAGGGCTTTGCGCCAGGCTTTGAGGCGGGCAAAGTCTTCGGGGTAGAGGCTTTTGGCCACCTTGTCGGTGTAGTCGCCCATGCCGGGGTCGGGCAGCAGAAAGTGCCAGATTTCGTCGGCGCGGCGCGGTGCGTCAGCGGTGGCGCGCCGGGGCGGGGCATCAAACCAGGCGGGTTTGGCACCTTTCTTCAGGGCGGCGGCGTTGTAGACCTGGTGGCGCGCGCCAATGAGGCTGTTGCCGGCAAAGAGCTGGTAGCCAAACCAGGGCACGCGGGCGGGCAAGGGCTGGCCGTTGTCGTCTTGCTCGCCATAAATGGCGTTGAGCCAGATGGATACCTCGGCCAGCTCGACGGCCACGGGGTTCAAGTCCACGCCAAACACGTTGCGGTCAGCAAGGTACATGCGCACCTTTTGCAGCTCTTGAGGGTACTGGTCGTGCGGGATGCGCGTTTTGAGCTCGGCCTGTTTGC
>JAGODZ010000343.1 GCA_017997975.1 Rhodoferax sp. | reverse complement strand
GTGCAGGAAGGGAGATGGCGAGCCGGGAGCCAAGACGTTGTGGCTGGGGCTGCGCGATATCGCCGTGTTTGTTGAGGGCGCGCGCTTTGCCCGCAGGCAGCTATGAGTTGTGTGTAATGGGATGACTCATGCCCCCGCTCCCATCAGTTTGCCGCGCACCATCCACAGGTTGGACAGCGCAAACAGCGTGAAGAGCTGCGCCGTGTTCTTCTTCAGGCCACGGTAGCGCACCTTGACAAATCCGAACTGACGCTTGATGACCTGAAACGGGTGCTCCACCTTGGCCCGCACGCTGGCCTTGCGTTTTCCAGCTTGGTCAATCAGTGCGTTGGCTTCGTTTTCTTTGTCCAAGGCGCAGCACTTTCCCGTTTGCATGGCGATGTGCCAAGTGACATCCTCCTTGGCATCCGCTCGCTTCTCTACGCCTTGGTAGCCTGCATCACCAAAGGCCAGTATTTCTTCGCCATGCAGCAAGGTGTTGGCCTCTGCAATGTCGCTGACGTGCCCGGAGGTGCTGCACCAAACCCGACTCAGCGTCGACGCCGATAGGGGCCTTCATGCCGAAGTACCACTGGTTGCCCTTCTTGCTGGAGTGCATCTCGGGGTCGCGTGTTTTGTCTTTGTTCTTGGTGGCGATGGGCGCTGCAATCAAGGTGGCATCGACTACGGTTCCCGTCTTCAGGACTAAGCCCCGCTTGGTCAAGATTTCATTGACGGTGGCCAGAATTTTCTCGGTGAGCTTGTGCTTCTCCAGCCGATGCCTAAAGCGAAGAGTGGTGGACTCGTCGGGCAGGCACGATAGCTCTGGCAGTTAAAGAAAACGGGGAGGGTGTCGGTACGGCCTTCTTGGTGGTAAGTGCCCCCTGGGAAGTCACTCCGTAATCCATTGAGTCATCCTCAGAGGCATGGAGCATTCAAGGTTTACGGAAAAGCTTTCCTTAAAGCGCTTATGGGGAGATGAGTTCTTCCAAAGAAGTCCACGGAACCACTTGCGCCGTCTGCTCTAGGAATTCGCGTTTGCGCGTCTTCTTGGTGTTGACGCTCAAGGCTCAGTGTGGCTTATTTCAAGCAGACGGTCGAGGAGGTTATGCGGAGTTTCTTTCGTTAAGCCTTTCAGTCACTGGGGATACTGCTTCTCTCGTCCGGGGCAGGCAGGGTGGGGTCATTAGACTGCGCGCCTTTGCCCCTATTTAAGTGACCCATGGACTTTCTGTTTGACCCCAATATCTGGATCGCCTTCTTCATGCTGGCCGCGTTGGAAATTGTGCTGGGCATTGACAACATCATTTTTATCAGCATTTTGGTGGGCCGATTGCCTGCCGAACACCG
The DNA here is from genome assembly GCA_017997975.1 of Rhodoferax sp. Classification (GTDB taxonomy): domain Bacteria; phylum Pseudomonadota; class Gammaproteobacteria; order Burkholderiales; family Burkholderiaceae_C; genus Rhodoferax. The sequence goes on along the minus strand of JAGODZ010000343.1, from coordinate 1,886 downwards.
GGATTTGGCGCGTCGACTGGGCCTGGGCTTTGCGATGGTGTCGCGGATTGGTTTGTTGTTCAGTTTGAGCTGGGTGATGACGCTCACCGACCCTTTGTTCACCGTGTTCGCACAAGACATCAGTGGGCGAGATTTGATTCTGCTGGGCGGCGGATTGTTCTTGCTCTACAAAGCGTCGAATGAGATTTTTCTGGAAGTGGAGTCCAATCACGGACATAACCCCAGCCCCAAAGCGCATGCGGTGAAAACAGGTAACACCGTGTTTTGGGGCACGATTGTTCAAATTGGCATTGTGGACATCGTTTTTTCACTCGACTCGGTGATCACCGCCGTGGGCATGGTGGATAACATCAATGTCATGGTCGCGGCCGTGATGGCTTCGGTGGCGGTGATGATGTTTGCCGCCAAGCCGATTGGCGAGTTTGTGGATGCCCACCCGTCGATCAAAGTGCTGGCGCTGGCCTTTTTAACCATGGTGGGCACGCTGCTGGTGGCAGAAGCGTTTGATGTGCATGTGCCCAAAGGCTATGTGTACACCGCCATGTTGTTCTCGCTCTCGGTGGAAGCCTTGAACATTCGCGCGCGTTCCAAGCGGCAAGCGCTGCAGGCCGAGTCATCAACCCGCTGAACGCCGCTTCTTTGGTTAAATTACGAAAGCCCACCGGTTCTTCAGGCCGGTGGGCTTTTTTGACTGACTGAATTTAAACCGTCAGCAGACTGACGGCACCGTCTTTACTTTTGAATATCCCCAATACAAAGGTACTTGATCTCCACATAGTCATCCATGCCGTGGTGCGAACCCTCTCGCCCCAGACCCGACTGCTTGACGCCGCCAAATGGCACATGCTCGGTGGCCAAAATTCCCACGTTGATGCCCACCATGCCGTACTCCAGCGCCTCACCCACCCGGTAAATGCGGCCAATGTCGCGGCTGTAGAAATAGCTGGCCAGACCAAACTCGGTGTTGTTGGCGGCAGCCACCACTTCGTCTTCGGTCTTGAACTTGAACACGGGGGCAAACGGCCCAAAGGTCTCTTCCGTGGCGCACAGCATGTCGGCGGTGGCGTCGGCTACCAGCGTCGGCTCAAAGAACTGTCCGGGTAGGCGCTTGCCGCCCACCAGCACGCGTGCGCCTTTGGCCACGGCATCATCCACATGGCGTTGCACTTTGACCAGCGCCGCCTCTTCAATCATGGGCCCTTGGTTCACGCCTTCGTCAAAGCCATTGCCCACCTTGGCAGTGCGCACCTTGGCCGCAAACTTCTCCACAAACTCCTCATACACCCCTTCTTGCACGTAAAAGCGGTTCGAGCACACGCAGGTTTGACCGGCATTGCGGTACTTGCTGGCAAACGCGCCTTCCACAGCACTGTCAATGTGGGCATCATCAAACACGATGAAGGGTGCATTGCCGCCCAGCTCCAACGACATCTTCTTGACTGTGGGGGAGGACTGTGCCATCAAAATACGACCCACCTCGGTAGAACCCGTGAAGCTGATGTGGCGCACCACATCACTGGCGCAAATCACCTTGCCCACGGCAATCGACTGATCGGCATCGGCGGTGATCATGTTCAACACGCCAGCAGGAATACCGGCGCGAATCGCCAGCTCAGCGGCCGCCAACGCGGTTAACGGGGTCAACTCCGCCGGTTTGATCAGCACCGTGCAACCGGCAGCCAAGGCAGGGGCCACTTTGCGGGTGATCATGGCAATGGGGAAGTTCCACGGTGTGATGGCGGCGCACACGCCAATGGGTTGCTTGATGACCATCAGGCGGCGGTTGTTGTCAAACTGGGGCAAGGTTTCGCCGTTGACCCGTTTGGCTTCTTCGGCAAACCACTCCACAAAACTGGCACCGTAAGCGACTTCACCCTTGGCTTCAG
>JAGODZ010000342.1 GCA_017997975.1 Rhodoferax sp. | reverse complement strand
GCGCGTTTTTCTTCTACCGTATAGAGCGCGCAGGCCCCTTCAGCTTGTTTTTTCAGCGTCCAGCTTTGCTGATGGAAAACGGCAACACTCGGTTTGTGTGCTATTGAAATAATAGCTCCTCCCGCATGCTGAACAAGGGCTAAGAGCCGTTTATATACAGAACTCTCAGTGGCTTCATCCAGGGCGCTGGTGGCCTCATCGGCAAAAATCCACTTGGGCTGTTTGAGCAGGACGCGGGCAATGGCCAGACGTTGCTGCTCACCCCCTGACAGCTTCTGGCTCCAAGCGTCGGCACGGTCCAGTTGTTCGGTCAGGTCTGGCAGCAAAGCATCTTCCAACGCTTTTCGGAGCTGTACATCGGTGTACTCTGAGGGTTGCTTGGGGTAGGCCAGGGCATCTCGCAAGGGCCCGTTGGGAAAATAGGGCCGCTGAGGAATGAACATGGTGTCGCTGGGGCGAGCGATCTGGCCGCTTGAAAAGGGCCAAATACCGGCCAGCGTACGGAACAAGGTGGATTTGCCACTGCCGGACGGGCCTTGCAACAAAACGCTGTCACCGGGCTGGGCGTGTAACGTGGCACCTGCCAACAGCACGGTGCCATTGGGCAAAGCCACGGTCAGATGACGCGCGTCAAGTGCTTCTGAATCAATAGCTGCTTGCGCACGGTCTATAAGGGCCAGCGCCTTAAATGATGCTTCAAAACTGGTGAGTCGATTGGTGGTGGCACGCCAGCTGGCCAAACTGCTATAGCTCTCAACAAACCAGCTCAACGCACCTTGCACCTGCCCAAAGGCGGTGGAGATTTGCATCAACTCGCCCAATTGAATGGCGTTGCTGAAAAAGCGGGGCGCTGCCACCACAAAGGGAAACACCACCGCCGCCTGACCAAAAAAGCTGGTGAACCAAATAAGACGCTTTTGCGCATTGATGAGCTTCAAGTAGTTGCCCAGCACCCGGCCAAAACGGGTGTCGAGTTGGGTGCGCTCCACGCGCTCGCCCCGGTCCAGCGCGATGGATTCGCTGTATTCGCGCACCCGCACCATGTGGTGACGGAAATCGGCCTCCACCCGTTGCTGATCAAAATTGAGTTTGATCTGGGGGCGGCCGATGTAATGCGTCAGCACGCTGCCCACCGCGCAATACAGCAGCGCCATCCACACCATAAAGCCGGGAATATTGACTGCGTGGCCCGCCACCGTGAAGCCAAACTCGCCAGACAGCCCCCACAAAATGCCGATAAAGCTGAGCAAGGTCACCACCGAGTTGAGCAGCCCCATGCTCAGCGAGATGGTGTAAGTGGTGAACTGGTTGATGTCTTCTTGAATGCGCTGGTCCGGGTTGTCCGGGTTGCTGGTGTCGGCATTGGGCTTTGTGGTGAAGCGCGCCAGCTCCAACTTGTAAAACGCTTGGCCCGTGAGCCAGCGCTCTAGGTAGTGCGATGTCATCCAGGCGCGCCAACGCAACTCCAGCAGCTGCGTCAGGTAAAACTTGTACACCGCAATGATGATGAAGGCGAACGCCAGGTAGGTGAAGCGCCCCAACTGCGCCCAAAAAATGGACTCCTGTTTGTTTTGCAAGGCGTCGTAAAACAGCCGGTTCCAGTCGTTGAACAACACTGCCATGTACACCATGCCCAGATTCAAGGCCACGATGGCCAGCAGCAAGCCACGTGCCTTCCACTTCTGGTCGGACTGAAAGTACGGCTTCGTCAGCGCCCAAGTTTGGGCGGTAAAAGTCTTGAACGCGGTGAGTTTTTGAGTCAGGTTCATGCGGGTTGGTGTGTCAATTCAGGGCGCTAATGGCGCGAAAGAGGGGGGGAGTCAACCGGACAACGCCAGCGCTCCCGCTGTTAATTGTTAGACACCCCACTGGCCACATGGCCCGAGGGCACGTGGCGGGCGGCCGATTCGATGTGACCCGTTTGGTCATCAAAGAAAAAGTCGGGCTCAAACTCCCGCAAAAACTCGCCCTTGGGCAAGCCGCCCAAGAACATGGCCTCGTCCACCTCAATGTTCCAAGCCATCAGCGTGCGAATGGCGCGCTCATGGGCTGGCGCGCTGCGGGCGGTGACCAGAGAGGTGCGAATCCGCATGCTGGGCGTCCCGGCGTTTTGCAGTCGCTGCAGGGCCGTCAGCAGGGGTCTGAAAGGCCCGTCGGGCAGCGGTAGGCCTGCTTTGTCGATCTCATGCTGTTGAAACGCACTCAAGCCGTGTGATTGGTAAATGCGTTCAGCCTCGTCGCTGAACAACACCGCGTCGCCGTCAAAGGCAATGCGCACCTCGGTCGGGTGCGCCTCGCTGGCATGGGCCGAGTGCGGGTAAACCTGCGCGGCCGGCACGCCCGCGTCCAGCGCGGCACGAACATCACTCAAGTGGGTGCTCAAAAACAGGTTGGCGTGCAGCGGTTTCAGGTAGCGCCAAGGGGGTTGGCCCCGCGTGAAGCTGCCACGCTCAATCGGCAAGGCATAGTGCTTGGCCGATCGAAACACCCGCATGCCCGACACCGGGTCGTTGCGGGACAGAATGACCACCTCCACCAACTGCGATTCAGGGGTGTTGAAAGCCAGCAACTTCTTGATCAGTGAGAAGGCCACGCCGGGCTGCGCGGGGAGGTCCAATCGTTCCAATTGGAGCTTCATGTAAGCCCGGTCGTCACCGTGCTCAAACACCTCGTTTTCCTGTTCAAAATCGAACAAGGCGCGGCTGGAGATGGCCACCACCAATTTACCGTCCAGAGAAGCGCCCATGGCAAACCTTTATGAATAGCTACCGCTGCAAAAACAGACGGTACACCGGATTGTCGGTTTCTTCGACAGACGGGTAGCCCAAAGTCGCCAAAAATTGGGCAAACGCGGCGTCGTCCGCCTTCGGTACTTGCAGCCCTACCAAAATGCGCCCGTAGTCTGCCCCTTGGTTGCGGTAGTGGAACAAAGAGATATTCCAGCCGGGGCGCATCAGGCTCAAAAACTTCATTAATGCGCCAGGCCGCTCTGGAAATACAAAACGCAGCAGGCGCTCGTCTTGCGCCAAGGCAGAGATACCACCCACCATGTGGCGAATATGCTCTTTGGCCAGATCGTCCTGCGTCAGGTCCAGCGTCTTGAAGCCGTGTTTACCAAAGTTCTTCGCCACTTTCTCGGACTCGCCCTTGGCTTGGGTGGTCAGGCCCACAAACACATGGGCTTGTGCGGCGTCGCTGATGCGGTAGTTGAACTCG
>JAGODZ010000103.1 GCA_017997975.1 Rhodoferax sp. | reverse complement strand
GGAGTAGCTACAGACGCAGGCCAGTTCTGTCAGAAGAATGGATTGTGGATTTGAATTGCTATTTAATGAATAGCATCTTGCGCAGGTGCAGCAAGGGTTACAGCCTTGTTTTTTATAAGTTGACTCAACTACTCGATCTGAAATTTTTCGTAGACCGGGTTAAGCGCTTTAACGAAAGTTTTTCCGTAAGTCTTGCATGCTCAATGCCTCTGAGGAGGGCAAACGGATTACGGAAAGACTTCTCGGTGAGCGCTTAAGGTGTGCACACGCTCACTCACCCGGTCTCGACCAAACAGCATGATGCCCAGCATGGTGGCTTCCAAAAAGAAGGCGGTGAGCACCTCATAAGCCAGCAGCGGCCCCGCCACATTGCCCACCGTGTTCATGAAACCCGGCCAGTTGGTGCCAAACTGAAAGCTCATGGTGATGCCGCTGACCACGCCCAAGGCGAAGGTGAGTGCAAAAATCTTCACCCAAAACTGGTAAGCCGCCATCCAGTGCGCCTGACCGGTGGCGACAAAGCGGGTTTTGAAAAACAGCAACGCCCAGCCCATGGAAATGCTGATGGTGGGAAAAAGGATGTGAAAAGTCATGTTGGCCGCAAACTGAATGCGGGCCAAAACAACGGGGTCAAAGGTGTCCATCTGAGCCTCCTTCGGGGGTGTGGGGCAACGCGGGCGCAGCCCGTGCAGACGACGAAGCAAAGACCTGCTTCACGCGGTCTTTGACCTCGATGAGTTTTTGCACCTTGGCACCCATCTTCATCAGGCTGGCCAAGGTGGCGGAGTCCATCTTCTCCACCTCATCCAGCCACGTGGTCATCAGGTCAATGAAATCGTGCATTTGTGTCATGCGCGCTTGGGCGTGAATGTCTTCCGCGCCGCTGGGCTGCTCCATCAGCGCGTCGCGCAGCATCGACAGCGTGGGGTCAATCTCGCGCTTGCGCCGCTCAGCCGCCAGCGTGCGAAAAATGGCCCACACATCTTCCGGGGCCTGAAAGTACTCGCGCCGGTCATTGGGCAGGTGAATCAGGCGCACCAGGTTCCACGACTGCAGCTCTTTGAGACCCATGCTCACGTTGGAGCGCGAAAAGCCCAGCCCCTCGCCCACCTCGTCCGCGTTCAGCGGCTGGGCCGAGACATACAGCAGGGCATAAATTTGCCCCACGGTGCGGTTGATGCCCCAGCGGCTGCCCATTTCGCCAAAGTGCAACACAAAGCGTTGGGTTAAGGGAGGAAGGTTCATGGTGTCGTTCTTTCTGAATTTTCAGTATTTTCTGAAATGACAGGAATATCTGTTTTTTTAGAAAAATTCTTGATCCAGGCCAAGGGCTATCTGCACGATGTGTGCTTAGCGTCAGTCCGCGTGGTGACAGGCGCCCCGTCGGTCCCGCCGTCAACCCCTCTATAGTCGGGGTCCAAGCCCAGCACCCCCACCCGGCGGTCGGCCTGCGTTGTTCATCTAATTGCTATTTAATTAATAGCTACTTGCGCAAGCAGCATATGGGCTAGCGCCCGATTTAACCCTTAAAAGCCATGATCCCTGCCCTGCCCACTGCCGCCGCTTTAAAGCCGTTTAACCCGTCGGGAGTGATGTAAATGGGGGCCAAACTCCACTTTCGCTATGCCAGCATGAATGCGGGCAAATCCACCCAACTGCTGCAGATTGCCCACAACTATGGCGAGAGCGACCGCCGCGTGATGCTGTTCACCGCCGCCATTGACCACCGCGCGGGCACCGGTGTGATCGCCTCGCGGCTGGGCGCGCAAAGCCCGGCACTCACCTTTGATGCCCACACCGACTTTCGCGCCCAACCCGCCCTGTACGAGGGCGTGTCCTGCATCCTGATCGACGAGGCGCAGTTTTTGAGCAAAGCGCAGGTGCAACAACTGCACCAAGTGGCGGCGGTGGACAACGTGCCGGTCATGTGTTTTGGCCTGCGCACCGACTTTCAAGGAGAGCCGTTTGAAGGGGCGACCCACCTGCTGGCACTGGCTGAGGACATTCAGGAAATTAAGGCGATTTGCGCTTGCGGTCGTAAATCCACCATGAACCTGCGCCTCGATGAAGACGGTCAGCGCGTCCACGCCGGGGACCAAGTGCTGATTGGCGGCAACCAGCGCTACCGCCAAGCCTGCGCGCGCTGTTTCTACACCTAACTCGGCGGCAATCCACCCCCCCCCCGGGGAGGACGCAATTGGTAAAATCACCGTTGGCACTGACAAGCCGTGCGGCTCAGTGGTTCAACGAGCCCAGCCGGTGCAAACTTTCAAGCGGGCGACACCCCAACCCAAGGCGGTAGCCCCTTGTTGTTGCGCTAGAGGGGCACGAGAGACAGGACACAACGATGGCCAAAAAATTTCCCACCCTTCCCCCGCACCCCGAGCGTATCTGCTGGGGTTGCGACAAGTATTGCGCGGTCAACGACATGCATTGCGGCAATGGGTCTGATCGCACACCGCACCCGGTGGAGCTGTTTGGAGAGGATTGGCGGGAGTGGAATCAAGACCCGGCGGAGTTGGCGCAAGACACGCCTCCCAGCCCCACCCCCTCCGAAGAGGCCACGCCGCCCTGCGCTGCGCCAAAGTAGAGGGCCGCGACCCAGCCTGTGTGGGCTGATCAAACCATAGGAGACGTTGCTGCTGCAGCTTCGTACCTCCGCTCCCCTTGATCTGCCATTGCCCCTACAGCCTTTGGTGACGAAGCCCGCCGCCATTCGAGGCCTGCCTTTTCAGCGCCTTACGATGGCGCTTGAGGTCTGCACGATCCCACGCGCCAGGCAGTCTGGCTGAACGAACACTTTGATGGGGAACTGCGAACTTCAGGTGTCACAACTCACGACCAAAAAGGAACATTGCCATGCGCAACTACCCCACCGACAGCCCTCAAGCGGCGGCACGCATCATCGCGCTGATTGTCGTCGCCGACGGCCAGATTGCCCAAAATGAACTGGATTTACTGGCTCACTTGGATGTGGACACGAGGCTTGGCTTGGATCAGGGCGACGCATTCGGCGTACTGGATAACTTTTGTGAGGATTTATTGTCCAGTCATCAGTTTCAACGGGGGGATGCCTGCCCTGTGGATGATGCGACGCTGACGCGGTTGATGGGCGACATCCAGTCACCCCCCTTACGCAAGACCCTTCTTCAGCTTTGCATCGACATTGCGGAATCCGACGCTCATGTGGCCCAAGGCGAGTCGATTGTTCTTAACGCCGCCGCAGACAACTGGGGGCTGCAGCGGTTTATGCTGGGTCAGCCTCACCGGGCTCCATAGCGGTGGCGTGGACGGGTGTTGAGAGGAGGCTTGAGCGCGTCAGCACCCGGCGCGCCTCCCCTTCGAGTCGCGAGAGTGACCGCAGCGCTTCAAATGCGTCGGCTGTAACTGAAAAAAACCTCGTCACGCACCCAGCCCAATGACTCGTACAACGATTGCGCTGACTGGTTGTTACGGGCAGTGGTGAGGTCCATGCGAACCACGCCACTGGCTTTGGCATGTGCTTCTGCCGCCAACAGTAATGCGCGACCGACACCGCCTTGCCTCGCCAACGGGCTGACAAATAAGTCATACAGAGTGAGAATCGGCGCGGCTTCGACCGAGCAAAAGCTGGGATAGAGCTGACAAAACCCCAAGGACTGGCCTGCATGCCCCTCCGCCAGCAACACCACTGACTGCTCACGTTCCAGGCGTTCTCGCAAAAAACGATTCGCTCCCGTCAGATCAGGTGCTTGCGCGTAAAACTGGCGATAGCCGTCAAACAGAGATGCCACAGCATTCACATCGGCCAAAGTAGCGAGCCGGGTGCGAGCAAGAAGAAATCCGTCGCTCACAAAATCACCGGCTCTTCAAACGCCTTGCCCCAGACCAGCAATTTGTAGTGACGCAAGTCAGGGCGGTAGTAGGGATCCGCCTCCACGAGCTGGCGGGCCCGCTCGAAACTCTCGACTTCCATCACCCACAGGCCACCCACAAACGCCCCACCGGGTTGCTCACGCAAGCCCCCGCCAATGAGGATTTCGCCCGCGTTGGCCTTGAGGTAGGCAAGGTGTGCCTCACCCCACTGCTCGCGGTGTGCGGGCATGGCGGGAGAGTCTTCAAAATGGCAGATCAGCCGCATCGTGCTCGTCCGGGCTTTAGTAAGCGTAAACGCCTTGCCCGGTTTTGCGGCCCAAGCGACCAGCGGCGACCATTTCTTTGAGCAGGGGCGCGGGACGGTATTTGCTGTCGCCGAACTCGCTCAGGTAAACGTCCATCACGGCCAGGCACACGTCTAGGCCAATCATGTCAGCCAGCGCCAGAGGGCCAATGGGTTGGTTGCAGCCGAGCTTCATGCCGGCGTCGATGTCTTCGGGCGTCGCCAGGCCTTCGCCCAGCACAAAGAAGGCCTCATTGATCATGGGCACCAGAATGCGGTTGACCACAAAGCCAGGGGCGTTTTTGACGGTGATGGGTGTCTTACCCAGTGCCTTTGCCATCGCTTGCACCGCATCGTGGGTCGCGTCGCTGGTTTGCAGGCCGCGAATGATCTCCACCAGCGCCATCAAGGGCACGGGGTTGAAGAAGTGCATGCCAATAAAGCGATCGGCCCGGCCAGTGATGGCGGCCAATTGGGTGATGGAGATGGAGGAGGTGTTGGAGGCAATGATCACCTCGGGCGCGACCAGTTCGTCAATTTGCTTGAGGATTTTGACTTTGAGCGCGAAGTTCTCGGTGGCGGCTTCGATCACCAACTGCGCGGACTTCAGGTCGTCGTAACGGGTGCTGCCTTGGATGCGGGCCAGCGCGGCGTCGCGGTCAGCGGGGGTGATCTTCTCTTTCTTGATCAGGCGCTCCAAGCTGCCTGACACGGCGGCCAAGCCTTTGGCAACGGCAGCGTCCGAGATATCGACCATGACGACGTTGAGGCCAGACACCGCACACAACTGCGCAATGCCGTTGCCCATGGTGCCTGCGCCAATGATGCCAACTGTTTGAATGCTCATGCTAAATCCTTCAATAAAACCAATGAAACCAATGAAACCAATGAAACCAATGAAAAGGCCAATGAAACAACCGATGTTACCGACATGACCTGCACGTCACCCTGACAGCCACTCGGGCGCGTGCCATTGGCGTCATGTCAGTGACTCACGGTTTTGGAAAACAAATTCACCACGATCACGCCGGAGACGATCAGGCCCAAACCCAGCAGCGCAGGTGCGTCCAGCGTCTGGCCATGCCAGAGCCAGCCCACCGTGGCGATCAGCACCACGCCCACACCTGACCAAATGGCGTAGGCCACGCCAATGGGCAACACCCGCAAGGTGAGTGACAAAAAGGTGAACGAAATCGCGTACCCCAACACCGTGATGGCGCTGGGCAGCAGCTTGGTAAAACCGTCCGAGCTTTTCAGAAAACTGGTAGCGATCACCTCCGCCACGATGGCGACCGCCAGATACAAGTAGGTGAGTTTCATAGGGGCAGTGTACGCACCGCCCCATCCGCCAAGAGCCGTGTTGGATTAGGCGGCGCGCCGCTCGGGGAACTGAATCACCTGCGATGACACTCGGCGGCTGTAAAGCTTTCTCATCGCCTGCGTGGTGGCGTCCACCGTTTCTTGGACGCTTTGCAATGACGACGGGTTGCCCATGCTCATGAGAGCCTGCTGCGTCTGGAGCAATTCACTGACCGTGTCCGCTGCCGACTTCACCACGGAAGTGGCCTGCATCCTGTAAAGCAGGGGAAGTTGCTGGGACCAGTACTGCGCGCCACCGGGCGAAAACGCGGCAACCAAGCTGTCCAAGCTGCGGGTGAACATTTCTGCCCCAGCCTTGGCCTGAATCAACTGAATATTGCGAGCCGTACTGCCCAGCACCTCAAAAATCGCGGTGCCGGAACGCATCAGCTGTTGACGAGCTGCAGCGCCATCCAGACCCAATGGGGGGTCGACTACTGTTTTCATGATGAAACCTCCGTCTAGTGAACAAGGCCCCTGGGAGCGGGGCGGGTGTTGGTTCAACTCGTGCTGCACACAACGCTCCGAACCAGTTTGCCATTTCAGAGTGAACACGCATTGCGCAAAGTCAAACGGACCCCATCCCGTGCCCCTCGGCCCGGCCGGGGGTTACCTCACCGAAACTCGGTCAGCCGAATTGGCAGAGAATGACGGTGTGGTCAGCCTAAAAAGCTATGTTATTTATAGCGGCTTACGCACGTCCACCAAGGGTTATAGGTCACTTTTACTTACAAAATAGACGAGAGACATGACATGAACTACCACGCTAACCCGCAGCGCTACGACGCCATGCCCTACCGCACCAGCGGTCGAAGCGGCCTGAAACTGCCCGCCATCACGCTGGGCCTGTGGCACAACTTTGGCGACGCCACACCCATGCAGACGCAGCGCCAGATGCTGCGCACCGCGTTTGACCTCGGCATCACCCACTTTGACTTGGCCAACAACTATGGCCCCCCCGCTGGCAGCGCTGAAACCAATTTTGGGGAGCACCTGCGCCGTGACTTCAAACCTTACCGCGACGAGTTGCTCATCTCCAGCAAAGCCGGTTGGGACATGTGGCCCGGCCCCTACGGCCAGGGTGGCGGTTCACGCAAGTACGTGCTGGCCAGCCTGGACCAGAGTTTGAAGCGCATGGGCTTGGACTATGTGGATATCTTCTACTCGCACCGCTTTGACCCCGACACCCCGCTGGAAGAAACCATGGGGGCGCTGGCCACCGCCGTGCAGCAGGGCAAAGCCTTGTATGTCGGCATCAGCAGCTACTCGGCTGCCAAAACCCGTGAGGCAGCGGCGATTTTGCGGTCCATGGGGGTTGCCCCGCTCATTCATCAGCCCTCCTACAGCATGATGAACCGCTGGATTGAACAAGACTTGCTGGACGCCTTGTCCGACAACGGCATGGGGTGCATTGCCTTCAGCGCGCTGGCACAAGGACTGCTCACCAACAAGTACCTCAATGGCATTCCCGATGACGCGCGCATCAATCGCCCCGGCGGCGGCTCTTTGAAGGCCGAACACTTGAGTGAACACAATCTGAAGCACGTGCGGGCCTTGAATGAGATGGCGCTGGCCCGCGGCCAAAGCTTGGCGCAAATGGCCATTGCCTGGGTGCTGCGCGACCCGCGCGTGACTTCGGCCTTGATTGGGGCCAGCCGCCCGGAGCAAATTACCGAATTGGCCGGGGCCTTGTCGCACCTCGACTTCACCGCCGACGAGCTGACCGCCATTGACGCGCACGCGGTGGAGGGCGGCATCAACCTGTGGCAACGTCCCTCGACTGACCAGCGCCCCGGCTGACACCGCCTGCCCCGCGTGGGGCGATGACGGGTTGGGTATGCTCAATCGCCATGAAAGCCTCTGTTTATGCCCTCTGCGCTATCGCCTTATGGGCATCTCTTGCCGCCTTGGCGCTGTCACTGCGCCATGTCCCTGCGTTTTTTCTGACTGGGGTGTGCCTGATGATGGGCAGTGTGCTGGCATGGCCTGCCGTGCTGCGTCGCCCCTCGCTCTGGCGCATGCCGCTCGGCACGCTGGTATTTGGGGTGTTGTCTTTGTTTGGTTACCACTTTTTGCTGTTCATGGGCCTGCGACTGGCCCCTGCGGTGGAGGTGAACCTGATCAATTACCTTTGGCCGCTGTTTCTGGTGGTACTGGCCCCGCTGTATTTGCCTGCGATGCAGTTGCGACCCGTGCACCTGATCGCCGCCGCCATGGGGTTTGGCGGTGCCATCATGGCCATCTGGGGAGCGAGAACCGGCTCCACCCCCGTGGCCAACACCGCCAGCCCCGTCCTGGGTTACTTGCTGGCACTGGGCGCGGCCTGGGCTTGGGCCAACTATTCTTTGCAAACCAAGCGCTTGACGCTGCAGGGGCGGGGCTTTCCAACGGCGGCGATTGGACTGTTTGGGCTGGTGTCTGGCGGGTTGTCTCTGCTGTGCCATTGGGCGCTAGAACCTGCGGTGTCCCTGTCGCTAAACGACTGGGGTTTGCTGGCCCTGTTAGGGCTGGGGCCGCTGGGGGCTTCCTTTTTTCTATGGGACAAGGCGTTGAAGCTGGGGGACGCACGCCACATCGGTATTCTGAGTTACATCACCCCTTTGGCCTCCACAACCCTGCTCTTGGTGGCCAGCGCGCGCCCGTTGACGCTGAGCATTGCCGGGGCTGCTGCGCTGATCATGGGTGCGGCCGTTCTGGGAACGCGCAGCCGCTCATCGGGCACAGAGGGCTGGGAGCCCCGGTCATAACGCACAATCTCTTGATGATTGAACTCAAAGACATCCAAGCTGCCGCCACCCGCCTGCACGGGCAGTTGCAAGAAACACCTTTTGTCGCCTCGCGCACCCTGTCCGACATCGTGGGGGCGCAGGTGTTTCTCAAATTCGAGAACCTGCAGTTCACCGCTTCGTTCAAAGAACGCGGCGCTTGCAACAAGCTGGTGCAGCTCAGCCCTGAAGAGCAGCAGCGCGGCGTGATCGCCATGAGCGCGGGCAACCACGCCCAAGGGGTGGCTTACCACGCGCAGCGACTGGGGCTGCACGCGGTGATCGTCATGCCGCGCTTCACCCCCGGCGTCAAGGTGGAACGCACGCGCGGTTTCGGTGCCGAAATTGTGTTGCACGGCGACACGCTGGACGAGGCCCGCGCCCACGCTGTCGCCTTGTCGGAGGCGCGCCATTTGACGTTTGTGCACCCGTATGACGACGCGGACATCATGGCCGGCCAAGGCACGGTGGCGCTTGAGATGCTCGAAGTGGTGCCCGATCTCGACACACTGGTGATTGCCATTGGCGGAGGCGGCTTGATCTCCGGCATGGCCACCGCAGCCAAGGCCATCAACCCCCAAATTGAAGTGATTGGCGTGCAAACCTCACGCTTTCCCGCCATGTTCAACGCCATCAAAGGCACGCAGCACCCGCAAGGCACGAGCAGCATTGCCGAAGGTATTGCCGTGGGCTCGCCGGGCAAGCTGCCTCAAACCATCATTGAGCGCCTAGTGGACGACTTGCTGCTGGTGGACGAAGGCGACATCGAGCAAGCCATTGTCATGCTGCTTGAAGTAGAAAAAACCTTGGTGGAAGGTGCGGGTGCGGCGGGCTTAGCCGCCTTGCTGAAGTACCCCGAGCGCTTCAAGGGCAAAAAAGTGGGGCTGGTGCTGTGCGGCGGCAACATCGACCCGCTGCTGCTGGCCGCCATCATTGAGCGCGGCATGGTGCGCGCTGGGCGCTTAGCGCGTATTCGCGTCAGCGCACGAGACGTGCCCGGCACGCTGGCCAAGATCACGGCCACGGTGGCCAATGCGGGTGCCAATATTGACGAAGTGCACCACCAGCGCGCCTTCACCACCTTGGCGGCGCAAAACGTGGAGGTTGAACTGGTGATTCAAACCCGTGGCCCACAACACATTGCCGACGTGTTGGCTGAACTCGAAAGAGTGGGGCTGGAGGCGCAAACGGTGCGCTAACTGCGCCGACGCTGGGCAGGGTCTGGCCTGATCTCAGGTGCCGGTCAATGCCAAGTAAGCCTGGCGCGTGTCAGGCGCCACGGACTGCAGGACTTGCTCGTACGGCGTTTGGTGGCGCAGAATCAGGCGCGCTGACGCCACAGGCTTGGATTTGCAAAACCAATGGCAACTGTGCTGCATCAAAAACAGTTCCGCCATCATCGTGAACGCCTTGTCGCGGGGGTTTTGCTGACGGGTATTTTGGGCTGCAGCCGCCAAGCCCTTGCCATGAATGGCAAACAGTTTGCGGGCATCAAAGCTGGATTGCGGAAACAGCTGATCGGCGTAGGGAATGGCAAACGTCCACTGGCTGATCAGGGCCTGCGCAGGCGCCACCTTGGCAAAGTCCACCACAAAGGCGTTGAATTGCTGTGACAAGCTGGCCTCTGAGTTCGCCAAAATCTGCCAAATTTGCTCACGTCGCGCGTTGTCTTCTTCCCCCAGTGCCCGCAGGTAACCCGCCGTCAGCGTCTCCATCAGCTTTTCAATCTGGTATTTGCCCAGATAACTGCCCAGCAGGGCAATGCGCTTTCGCTGGGCCACAAAGCGGAGGGCATTCACGCCCACGGCGAACAACATCGCCAAGATAAAGAAGTCCATTGATTTGTCTTAAGGGGTCGCTGAAGGAAACTTTGAGTGTAGTCACCTGCGCACGCCCCCTGGCGGGTCACGCAGCCGCTTCAGTTCCAGCCGATCACCTCAAAGCCTTTGTCGCTCACACAGCGCTGCACGTACTGGCGGTACAAGCTGTTGGGGCGGTTCTGCATGGCGCCGGACACCGCGCCTGCTGACCCGCCCACGGCGGCACCCGCCAAGCCGGAGGTAAAGATGCTGTCCAAGTTGCGCCCAGTCACCAGAGCACCTACAGCGGCCGCCA
>JAGODZ010000341.1 GCA_017997975.1 Rhodoferax sp. | reverse complement strand
ACTTTGAAGAGACCGATTTCGGCATTCAAGCGGGCGTGGCGCCATAGGCTCGGGTTGACGGTATCCGGGGCCTGGCCCTGGATAAACTGGTAGGCGTCATAGTCATACAGCACGCTGCCGTCTGCAGCCAATAGTTTGCCCGTGGGCTTGGCGATAAAGCCGCGCTTGGCGTCTTCAAAGTCTTGCGGGTCATCGAGCTTCAGATCCTTGGCGAACTGGGCATTGGCGGCCAAGGTTGTGGGCGTCGCGTCGCTCGCTGTGCCGCCGACACCGCTGTTCTTGCTGCAACCGGTCAGTGTGATCAGTGCGATGCAAATTGCCAGATTGAGTTTTTTCATGGTGTGTCTCCTTATGGGTTAAGTGTTAGTTGCCAAAGCGGATCAGGTCGGCTGCTTTCTCGGCAATCATGATGCTGGGCGCATTGGTGTTGCCCCCAATCAGGGTCGGCATGATGGACGCATCGGCTACGCGCAGGCCATCAATTCCTTTGACGCGCAACTGCGCATCGACCACCGCCATGGGGTCGCTGTCCGGGCCCATCTTGCAGGTGCCAACCGGGTGGTATTGGGTATCGGCGCGGTTGCGGATGTCCTGCTCCATGGCTTTGGCATTGTTCACCCGCACCGGATACAGCATCTTGCCGCGCACTGCCGACAGCGGGCTAGATTCCATGATGAGTTGCTGCAGTTGTCCGCCCTTGATGAGCAATTGGGTGTCGCGTTCGTCTGAGAGAAAGCGCGGGTCAATGCGCGGCGCCACACGCGGGTCGGTGCTATTGAGTCCCACCGTGCCACGGCTAAAGGGGCGCAGCACATCGACGTGGCATGAGATGCCATGGCGGATATGCAATTTGCGTGCATGGTCATCTACCAGGGCCAGTACAAACACCAGTTGCAAATCGGGAATGGCAACGTCCGGGTGGGATTTAAAAAAGGCACCGGCCGAGGCAATGGTGCTGGTGATCATTCCCGTACGGCGGCGGCGCCACTCCCACATGGCGGCCAGGGTTTTGAGCATGCCGCGTGGCATGGCACCAAAGGTGGCCGTGTTGCTGGGCACGCACCAGCTTTGCACGTAGTCAATGTGGTCTTGCAGGTTCTTACCCACGCCGGGCAAGTTGTGGGCCACCGAAATGCCGTGTGGCGCCAGATCCGACGCCTCACCAATACCTGAAAGTTGCAGCAATTGGGGTGAACCAAAGGCGCCGGCCGAGACGATCACTTCGCGGTGTGCTCGCACGGTGCGCAACTGGTTGCCGTGGTAGTACTGCACCCCTGTGGCGCGGCGGTTTTGCAACTCAATCTTGGCGCTCACGGCATGGGTGATGACCTTGAGATTGGGGCGGTTCAAGTTCGGCGTTAGGTACGCTTTGGCCGCACTGCAGCGCTCGCCGTTTTTGTGGGTTACTTGGTACAAGAATGAGCCTTCTTGCTTCTCGCCGTTGTAGTCCGGATTGAGCGCGATGCCGTTTTGCGCGGCGGCGTCCAGAAACATCTGGCTCAGTGGGCTGTCAAAGCGCGGATAGGTCACGTTCAGCGGACCGCCTTGTCCATGGAGTTCGTCATGGAACTGTTCGTTGTTTTCTGAACGCTTGAACAGCGGAAGCACCTCGTCGTAGCTCCAACCGGGATTGCCCAGAGAGGCCCAGTGGTCATAGTCCCAGCGGTTGCCGCGCACATACAGCATGGCGTTGATGGAGCTGGAGCCACCCAGCGTTTTGCCACGTGGCTGGTAGCCCTTGCGACCGTTCAGGCCGGGCTGGGGTACCGTCTCATAGGCGTAGTTGTTGAGCGTGGTGGGCACCATGGCCACCACGCCAGCCGGTGCGTGGATCAGCACACTGCTGTCGGGGCCACCAGCCTCTAGCAGGCAGACCTTCACGCTGGGGTCTTCGCTCAGCCGGGCTGCCAATACACAACCCGCTGAGCCGGCGCCCACGATCACATAGTCGAATTCCATCACTTCCATACCCGGTCTCCTTTTGTTATGCGGGATTGTTCAATTTGCGGGTAAATTCGTCCAATGCATATTTAGTGCAAAATCAATGCATTCAATACATCGCTAAACCGCAGGACCACCCTCATGGACTTGAAGCGACTCAAACACCTAGTGGCCCTGGCCGACACCCGCAACTTTGGGCGCGCCGCAGTGCAATGCCATCTGACCCAGTCGGCCTTTAGCCGCAGCATTCAGGCCGCCGAAGACGAATTGGGCTTGCAGCTGTTCGACCGGGGCACGGTAGAAGCCACCTGCACCGATGCTGGCGCATTCGTGGTGGAGCGGGCGCGCAAGCTCATTTTCGACAGCCGTTGTTTGGAGCGAGATGTCAATCTCTACCGAGAACGCCAGATCGGTGACCTGGCATTTGGCGTGGGGCCGTTTCCCGCCGCCACCATGGTGCCGGCGCTGTTGACGGAAATTCGCACCCGTTACCCCGGCGTGTGTGTGCAGGTGGAGGTGAACAATGCCGACCATCTGGCCGCGCACTTGCGCGCCGAGCAATTGGATTTTTATATGGCCGATGTGCGCAACGTGGTGGCAGCGGCAGATTTAACCGTGACCCGGGTGGCACGGCTGTCGGCGGGTTTTTACGTGCGCGTGAGCCACCCACTGCTCGCACGCGGGCCGATTACCGGTGCCGCTTTGCTGCCCTATGGCATTGCCAGTGTGCGCGTGCCGGAGTCTGTTCAATTGGGGCTGGGTGCCTTGCTGGGTTTGGGCGAGGGCAAGCGCCTGCCACTGGCGGTGGAGTGCGACGACCTGACCCTGCTCAAATCTCTGGCCCTGACGACCGACACGGTGATCGGCAGCACCGATGCCGGTTCCTTGCAAGACGTAGAGGGCGCACGTTTGGTGCGCCTAGTGATTGTCGACATACCCGCCTTGTATGCCGATATGGCCATCGTCTCGCTTAAGGGCCGCAGTTACTCCCTGATGGCGCAGTTTGCGGTGGATTTCATCGTGCGCCAGGCCCAGAGCATCTCGCACGCCGCATGAGCGAGCGCCCTGGTGTCGGTGTTAGCGGGCCAGCAGGCGGGCTACGGCCTGCGGGTCCAGTCCATACATGTCGGCAAACGCATCGACGGATTTGCCGCTGGAACGGATAGGAAATTCAACCGCATGAGGCCAAGTATGGCACGAGTTTTGGGCCTCGAAACACGTTCGGCCAAGGAAGGTTGAGCGCTCGCTTGCCGCTCAATGGCAAGAGCTTGGGAGGCAGTAT
>JAGODZ010000102.1:3935-10437 GCA_017997975.1 Rhodoferax sp. | reverse complement strand
CACGCCGACCCGCCCGGCCAATGCGCTGGCATAAGCTGGCCACCGTTTGCGGGGCTCCAATTTGCACGATGCCTTTGATGGCACCAATGTCGATGCCGACCTCCAACGTGGTGGTGCAAATCGCACTCACCGCTAGGTCACCGCGCTTGAGTTCGGACTCGGTTTCTTCGCGCTCGCTTTTGGCCAGTCGTCCGTGATGCGGAAAATAGGTCACCGGTAGCCCCGCTACTTCGCAACGTCTTCGCAATGCATCGGCATAAAACTCGACCTCTCCGACACCCGCCGGAAAAACCAAGTAGTTGGCACCCTTCAATCGCACAAACAATTCATCCGCTATAGTTTCAGAAGCGCTCTGCCCATACTGGTCAAGGGCCGCAGGCTTTAAAACTGCTTTCACTGCCAACTGAATCTGGCGCTTTTCGCCGTTTGCAGTCATCACCTTAACCGCTTCGCCACAGCCAGGCCGCAAAAAGTTGGCAGCCAAATCCATATCGCCCAAAGTGGCCGACAAGCCGATGCGTTGCACCTGTCGGCCCAGTTGCGCTTCCAGCCGATGCAGCAAACTTTGCAATTGCCGCCCCCGCACATTGCCAATGAACGCATGCAGTTCATCCACCACCACCGCTTGCAGGGTGGCAAATAACCGCCGCACATCGGCGCCTCGACGAAACAACAAGGACTCCAGCGACTCGGGCGTAATCAACACCACGCCACGCGGCTCAGCAAAAAAGCGCTTGCGACTGGTTTGCCCCACATCCCCATGCCAGGGGTAAACCGGAATATCCATGCGCTCGCAAAAAATTTGCAAGCGCTCCACCTGGTCATTGATCAGCGCCTTGACTGGGGCTACATACAAAATAACGCCAGCGGGTGCGTTGGACTGACCAGGGGCTTGCCCGCTCTGCCACACGCGAGTGAGCAGCGGCAAAAAGGCGGCTTCCGTCTTGCCAGCGGCGGTTGCCGCCGAGATCACCACATCATCATGTGTGTCAAGAATCAGTGACAACGCCGCAAGCTGGGTTTCGCGCAAACCTTGCCAACCAAGCTCCCAAAGCGCGCGCTGCAAAGGTGGGGCAAGGCGCTCAAACATGGAATTTCACCGTGTCATGACCCGTCAAGGTGCATGGCTGCAGCACCAACCCATTGCGCAAGCCGCTGCTGTTGCTGAGCTGGCAAGTCTGTGTTTTGCAGGCGTTGCAATAGTTCCGCTTGATTAATGAGCTGATGCGCCAGCATGGCCGCCACAAAAGGCCAGTCCTTTTCTCGCCCGGCAGCCAGCTTGGAGACCGCCAAGTCATGCAACTCCAGGCACCAGCCGATTTTGAGATCGGTGTTTGGATTTTGCAGCCGCACCAGACGGCTTTGCCAGCCGTCGGGCAAGGTGGCCGTTTCCGGCCCGACTCCTTGCGCGTAATAGCCAAACCGCTCATGAAAAGGCGATGCCTCGCCGATGGCCCCATCAATCAAATCGGCCAGGTCGGGGTGCCGTAGTGGATAAATGTCAGCCTCCATCGACTGCACCAGCGAGTCGGGCGGGTGGGCCTCAGTGCCCAGGATGGATTGGCTGCCAATGATGACCCACTCATATTCATTGGTAATCGCCGCCGCTGCGCGAATGATGTGTTCCAAATCAGTCCGGTGCATGGCTTGACTCCTGTTGTTGCAACTTCCACTGCCGTAGAAACTCAAAGCGTTCGGCATTGCTCAACAGGCAGGCCAGCGGTGACGATTGCCGCATGGCAGTGGCGTGTTCACCCGTGTCCAAGGCCAACGCCAAGCAGACATCCAATCCGCTGTCCATCACGCGCTTCCATTCATCAAGATAAACAACACTGTGCGGTGACGTGGTGGTGCGCCAGTTCGCCAAAATAGCTTGAGCTTTGTTCAGTAACGCCGGATTGGCCCGAATCTTGGCTGCTACCTGTTGGTGCAACTGCAGGCTTCGCAGGTCAAGGTTTTGGTGGGTGCGCATGGTGGTGGTTCACTGACTTAGTCATGGGCCCAATTTGCAAGAACTTCATCAAGAATTTCTTTGGCCACCACGATCTCATCCTCGGCTTCTTCTAGCGCCAATTCACCCATCAGGTCGAGTGCGCGTTCATTGATTTCGTTGATGACCGCACCGGGCAGCAAATCCAGTGGCAGCAAGCGCACACGCAGTTGCGCAACAGTCATTCGATCCTGGGTGGCGAGCCACGCCAATACGTCTGCAAATGTGGGTGCTGGCGCAGCTGGCTGAGATGTTGGGTTGTGGACGGCAGGAGGGCGACTGCTTTGTAGTTCGTCAAATCTGCGCAGCACGTCGGCCAAACTTTCTTCCAGTGATTCAATACGCACCAAAAGTTCAGTCATTGCGGGCAGTGTTTCAACCCCATCAGCAGGCTCATCTTTACCTTCTGAACTTGCATTGACCAAAACAAAAGGCTTGTCCGCATCAATGCATTTGAAGGTAAAGCAGAGGGTCGGCGACGACTTGGATTGATCAACACTCACATGGAGGCGATCCCCTTTTGACATGGACTCCAGTTGTGACTTATGAAAACCCAGACCTGTTTTTCGAAAAGCCCCCGCTCGGATAGTCGATCCATTGCCACCAATGACCAGTCCGGTGAGCCAAAAACTTTGTTCAATCTCCTCGCCTAGCCGATTTTGATAGGTCGCCATTGGAAGAGTGATACGAATCTGTTTACCCCCTTTATTTCGAATAAGGAGATAAAAAATGGTAGCCGTACTACCATCTTTCATGGTTGCATCTTGGGCCGACTCAAACTCAACAGAGACTCCAAAATCAGCAACAACCACTTTTTCAAATTCAGCCGTGACCGACGTTTTGGAATTTATGGTGACGGTACAAGCATCATCCAATCCACCCGCATCGCCATACCAGCCGGTGAATATCGAGCCCTCGTCGGCTTGGGCCGTCAGGGTGACCGTGCTACCCAAGAAATAGCGCCGTCTGTCAACGCTCCGTGTGACACGACCGCTTCCCGTCCCCGTTGCGCTCACATCCAATGCAAACGATTCAAGCTGAACAAATTCAGCAGTGACAGTTTTGGCTGCATCCATCGTCACAGTGCAGGTGGAGTCACTCCCACTTGCAGAACCACTCCAACGCTTGAATTCGGAACCGTTGGCAGCTTCGGCAGTTAAGGTGACAACGCTGCCCTCAATGTATTTTTCAGCATCGGGGTCTTGCAAATAAATGACGCCCTTGCCGCTGCCTGTTGTGAACACCCCCAAGCGGAAAAACTTCAACTTGGTAAATTCTGCTGAAATTTCTTTCACAGAATCCATCGTCACCTTGCAGGTGACGCTGTCTCCCGTAGCGTCTCCATCCCAGCCGTTGAATTTTGAACCCACCTCGGCGCATGCCGTTAGAGTAACTGGCGTGCCCCCGATGTACTTTTCAGCATCAAGACTACGGGTAATTGTCCCAGAGCCGGTTCCTGTCGACATCACATTCAAGACAAACGCTTCAATCTCCACAAATTCAGCAGTGACAGTTTTTGCTGCATCCATCGTCACAGTGCAGGTGAAATCACTCCCACTTGCAGAACCACTCCAACGCTTGAATTCGGAACCGTTGGCAGCTTCGGCAGTTAAGGTGACAACGCTGCCCTCCATGTATTTTTCAGCGTCGGGGTCTTGCAAATAAATGACGCCCTTGCCGCTGCCTGTTGTGAATACCCCCAAGTCGAAAAACTCCAACTCGGTAAATTCTGCTGATACGCTTTTCGCTGAATCCATCGTCAGCGAATAAATTGCGTTTTGGCCGCTTGCATCGCCCTGCCACCCCGTGAATTTTGAACCTGCCGAGGCTTCGGCGGTCAGGCTGACTTCGCTTCCCTCAACGTACTTTTCAATTTCTGGAAACCACGTAACGCGACCGGCGCCGGTCCCTATAGTCGTCGCACTTAGAGAAAACGATTCGGCCGGAACAAACTCGGCGTCAACCGACTTCACCGAGTCGGAAGTCAGTACGCAAACCGGGTTGGTGCCGTTCGCATCACCATGCCATTCCTTGAATTTAGAACCGACTGCCGCTTGCGCAGTTAGCGTGACAGAAGTAGGGGAAGAAAAATCAGCGGTACGCGTAACGAAACCGTTGCCGGTGCCTGACGTGGTCACGTTGTGGCTGATGCGGACTAGGCGCACGTACGCCAGGGAAGTCAATGGACTGGCATACGCCTTGCCAGTAGCAAAATCGACTTGCCATGCCTGACCTGCTTTATTTGGTGATGAAGTCCAGTAGTTGCCTGGACGCATATTTGGGAAAACTTCAGCATCATCGATAGTTAATCCGGTTTGACTGATCAGGGTTTTCAATTCGGTCAGTTCCGGTAGTCTCCAATCGTCATAGCCTGCGAAAGAGGGATTTAATTTCGCACCATCCACCAAATTGAGGTATGGCGCTGACCCTGAACACGTAGAGCCATGCCAAGTCTGACCCCTTGCACAACGCCTCCACATCAACCCACTGCGCGTATCCGTGACCGTTCCGTCGCAGTGATCAATAAAGCGGCCCTCAAAGCCGATGTGTTTGACTTGGTTGGAAACCGGTTGTAAAACTGGCTCACCGCTTAAGGCCGGAAGTGAAGTGAAGCGGTTTGGCGACTGCATTATGGGCTCTGATTCACCTTGCGGGATGCCTATTGTCAGTGTGTCGGGAGAACTGTCTTTGCGCACTAAACGAACGTTCTCATGACTGTGTTCTAAGACGCTATAACCAAGACTACCAGTGCGAAGTGCAAAAATAATCGGATGCCCAGAAGATATCTTTGAAGTATCGTCCTTGCATGACGTTGTCCAGAAATACCGACCTGACTGCATTGGGAACGCTTGATCGTCAAGTGCAGGATTGATGCCGGGATAGATCAATCCTTTGAGTTCAGCAATCGTTGGCAAACGCCAGTTTTTATGTCCAGCAAAATCGCATCGTAGTGTCTTGGCTTCAACCAAGCTCATAGTTTTTGCATCACCCGTGGACGAGTTGTTTTCCCAACGCTGACCAAAAGCTGGCCGTATCCACATCAACCCACTGCGCGTATCCGTGACCGTGCCGTCGCCGTGATCCATGAAGTGAAGCGAGTGTCCGATGCGTTGGACTGGGTTACAAGCAGGTTTCAAAGCGGGCTCGCCGCTTGATGCCGGAAATACAGTTAAGCGGTTTGGCGACTGAATTACGGGCTCTGATTCACCTTGTGTGATGCCTATTTTCAGTGTGTCGGAAGAACTGTCTTTCCGAACAAACCGAACGTGCTCACGACTACTGTTTGAAACGCAATAGCCAAGAACGCCAGCGCGCAGTGCAAAAATGATCGGATGACCAGAAGAGGCGGTTGATCCGTCATCCTGGCACGAAGATGTCCAGAAATAGCGACCAGACTGAGCCGGAAATGCTTGTTCATCAAGCGCAGGATTTTTTCCGGGATAGATTAACCCTTTGAGTTCATCAATCGTTGGTAAACGCCAATCTAAATAGCCAGCAAAATCACAAGGTGTTGCCTTGACTTCAATCAACCTCAATGCTTCTGCTACACCACTACAGGTGCCGTTTTCCCAACGCTGACCAAAAGCTGGCCGCATCCACATCAACCCACTGCGCGTATCAGTCACCGTGCCATCTCCGTGATCCATGAAGTGGAGCGAGTGTCCGATGGGTTTGCCAGATGCATCTTGAGAGGCCACTGTAAGACGGCTGGTTCTCGCTTCAGATTCAACCGACTCGGCTCGATGAAGCGTTGGTCCATCCATAACGCGTGCAAACTCCGCTGAAACTGAAGTGTCGCTATTCATTCGTAAATTACACGCCCTATGCCCGCTTTGGAGGTCACCCTTCCAGCCCACGAATTTTGAACCAGGATCAGCATTGGCTACCAGTAAAACGACTTGACCTTTTTCGTAACCTTCTGAATGAGGCGTTCGGCTAATCGTGCCCGAACCACTACCGGTGATAGTCACGTTCAATGTGAATGATTTTTTCGCAGGCTCGTTGACATAGTTTGACAGTAACTGTGATTTTGTTCCCAACGCTATTTTTTCAAACTCAGCCGTAATTGACTTAGGTCCGTCCATTTTGATGTTGTAGTCAAAATGTGTTCCTGAAAGGTCACCCGTCCATCTCACAAATTTTGAGCCATCTTGAGCTATGGCAGTCACCGAAACCAGCTCATCTTTTTTATACATGAAGTTAATTCTGTCTGGATCCCGTCGCACAGAACCGACCCCGTTGCCAGTTACGGTCACTGTTAATTCATAGATGTTTGACAGCGTTCGGTCCGCCGTTACCCGAAACTGTGCAAGGCTACTTAAATAACTGGCTAGCCTTGCATAGCCGGCTAGCCTTGCTGACAAATCACTCATCACAGCACCAATGAAACAAGCTCATCACCTAAGTTGGCATTCTCAGCCTGAGGGGTAATTTCGATCTTTGTCTGCTTCAGCAAGGTCTGCCATTCCACGCCAACGTTCTGCTCTAGCACCGCGAGCAGCCCTATGAACG
>JAGODZ010000102.1:0-3835 GCA_017997975.1 Rhodoferax sp. | reverse complement strand
GAAACAAGCTCATCACCTAAGTTGGCATTCTCAGCCTGAGGGGTAATTTCGATCTTTGTCTGCTTCAGCAAGGTCTGCCATTCCACGCCAACGTTCTGCTCTAGCACCGCGAGCAGCCCTATGAACGCGGTGATGGTGGTGCGCGGGGTGCGAAAGGTGGCTTCTCCAATTCGCTGCTCGCAGTGGCGCATAAAAGCTGGTAATGCCTCTGCTGGCAAAACAACCGGGGCCGACTGACCGCTGGCGTAGGCAAGGTTCAGCTTTTCCAGCAAGGTGACGAAATGCTCCCGCCCTAAGTTACCGAGCCGCAATACCGGCCCGCTCAAGTCCACCAAGTCGCCGCGCGCAAAAGGGTTGTCGGCCAGCCGCGATTGCAACGCTGGGTAGCTGAACAGCCCGCGCCTCGGGTCCATCAAAAATTCTGGCGTGCCGCCCAGCACAAAGCCCAGTCCTTCAGCTTGACCTTGTTCAAGATCGTTGAGGATGCGCAAAATTTGCTCATAGTTGCCATTGCGGGCCTGGGTGTTTGCCAGTTTGTAGAGGTTGACCAACTCGTCCAAACAAATCAACAGCCCTTTGTAGCCCGCCAGTCGACAGAATTTCGCCATCAGTTTGAGTTGGTCATAAACGGCTGCATCGCTAATGATTTCCCGCACACCCAGGGCACGTCGGGCGTCCAGCTTGGCATTGAACTCGCCGCGCAGCCAGCGGATGGCGTTGTCTTTCAAAGTGTCGTCGTCAGTTTCATGCGCTCGCCAATAGGCGGCAATCACCGTTGCAAAGTCATAACCCATGACCAGTTCGCTCAGGCTGCCCAGACGCTCATGAATGATGTCTTCTGGTTTGCTGCCGGCTTTGCGTGCTTCAGCCAGCGCGGTGGTGATGAACTTTTCAACCACGGTTTGCAGCGCACCGCCATCTGACTTGGTGCGGGTTGACATGTTTTTCATCAGCTCAGCGTAGAGGCTGCGTGCCTCGCCGCCCGATGCGTGCAGGCGCCGGCTGGGATTCAGGTCGGCGTGCGCCACCACCAATTGGCGTTCCATGGCTGCGCCACGAACCAGATTCATGAAAAACGTTTTGCCCGATCCATATTCGCCAATCACCAGACGAAAGGCAGAACCACCTTCGGCTATGTGATCCAGGTTCTTCTCAAGGGCTGCGATTTCTGCATCACGCCCCACCTGAATGTGCTTGGCACCTAGCAATGGGGTGACTCCCGCGCGAAGCGATTGAATGAGTGCATCGCGTTCGCGCGGGCGCAGTACTGTGGTTTGCATCTTCGGTAGTCTTTGGTCTTGATTGATGCATAGTATCAATCCGCCATCGCCGGTTCAAGCCAGTAAAGCCTGCGCGAATTCTCGGGCGTTGAAGGTTTCTAGGTCTTCGAGTTTCTCGCCCACGCCCACAAAATAGACGGGAATGGGGCGTTCTCGGGCAATAGCGGCCAGCACACCGCCTTTGGCCGTGCCGTCTAACTTGGTCACGATCAGGCCGGTGAGTTGGAGGGCGTCGTCAAAGGCTTTGACCTGGGAGAGGGCGTTTTGCCCGGTGTTGCCGTCAATGACCAGCAAAATCTCGTGGGGCGCCGAGGCATCGGCCTTTTGCACCACCCGTTTGATTTTGCGCAGTTCTTCCATCAGGTGAAGCTGGGTGGGCAGCCGTCCGGCCGTGTCCACCAACACCACATCACGGCCACGGGCCTTGCCCGCGGCAACAGCATCAAAACTGACCGCCGCCGGGTCGCCGCCTTGCTGGCTGATGATTTCCACGGTGGTGCGTTCTGCCCACACACTGAGCTGCTCCCGCGCGGCGGCGCGAAAGGTGTCAGCCGCGGCCAGCAACACCGAGGCCCCTTGGTTGGACAATTGGCGGGTCAGTTTGCCGATGGACGTGGTTTTACCGGCACCATTCACACCGGTCACCATCATGACGGTGGGTTTGAACTCGCCCACCACCAGTCGCTTTTCAAGCGGCGTCAGCAGTTGGGTGATGGACTCAATCAGCAGGCCCTTGACGGCGGCTGGGTCGGTGGCCTTGGTTTCTTTCACCCGGCGTTTCAGGTCGGCCAGCAGGTGCTCGGTGGCTTTGACGCCGGTATCTGCCATCAACAAGGCCGACTCCAGGTCTTCGTAGAGTGCCTCGTCAATTTGGGTGCCGGTGAAAACGCTGGCAATGCTGGCGCCCGTTTTGCGCAGCCCGGCTTTGAGTTTGCTCAGCCACGTTTGACGCTCTGCCGCACTGATAGGCACTGCAGCGGCCGTCGGCAAAGTGAGGGTGGAGGGGATGGGCGGCGCACTGCTGGGAGGGGGCGCGGTGGCCGAAGGGGCCGGTTCAAGCGGGCGCGCAAGGCTCGCATCAAGGGGAGGGGCGGGCGTGGCAACCGGTGGGGTTACCTCAGTCGGCGCGGTGGGGGGCGTCGGGGGTGGGGGCTTTTTTTTGAAAAAACTGAACATTGGGTGTGTTTTTAGAATCACACCATTCTATGAAACCAGCACTCCCCCCCTTATTTACTTTTTTACCCGTGATTTTTGGCCTGTGGCTGAGCCCCGCAGCGCAAGCCCAAACGCCGCTTGCGGTTCAACAGTTCACGCTCTCCAACGGATTCACACTCATCGTCAAGCCCGACCGGCGCGCGCCCACCGCCGTGCACATGGTGTGGTTAAGGGTGGGTTCCATGGACGAAGTGGACGGCACCTCGGGCGTGGCGCACGTGTTGGAGCATATGTTGTTCAAGGGCACCCAAACCCTGAAAGCGGGTGAGTTTTCACGGCGGGTGGCCGCACTGGGTGGGCGTGAGAACGCGTTCACCGGCCAAGACTACACCGGTTATTACCAGCAAATTCCCGCCAACAAGTTACAAGACGTGATGCAGTTGGAGGCCGACCGGTTCGCCAACAACACCTGGAGCGACGAAGAGTTTGGCAAAGAGTTGGAGGTGGTCAAAGAAGAACGCCGCCTGCGCACCGAAGACAACCCGCAAGCGCTGATGAACGAGGCGCTGAATGCGACTGTGTTTGTGGCGTCGCCCTATCGACGCCCCATTGTGGGTTGGATGAGCGACTTGGAAGCCATGACCCCCGATGACGCCCGTGCTTTTTACCAGCGCTGGTACGTGCCCGCCAATGCCGTCATTGTGGTGGCCGGCGATGTGGAGGTGACGCAGGTGCGCCAGTGGGCGGAAAAGTATTACGGCAACGTCCCGGCCCGCGCCGTGCCGACCCGAAAGCCGCGCACCGAGCCTGAGCAGGTGGGCATCCGTCGCTTGGCCTTCAAGGCACCCGCTGAGCAAGCGGCGCTCACGCTGGCCTTCAAAGTGCCGGGCGTGCAAACGCTGGCCGATCCGGCTGCCGAATTGCCGCCGGGCGATGCCGATGCGTTGGCGCTGACGGTGCTGGCTGCGGTGCTGGATGGTTACAGTGGCGCGCGGCTGGAGCGGGCCTTGGTGCAAGGCGAGGGCCGTGTGGCCGATCGGGCGGGCGCTTACAACGGCCTGTGGGGCCGGGGACCGCAGCTTTTTGTGTTGACCGGCGTGCCCGCCAAGGGCCAAACCACAGCGCAGGTGGAGCAAGCCTTGCGAGCGCAGGTGGCGCGCATTGCGAAAGAGGGCGTTTCTGAGGCGGAACTGGCGCGGGTGAAAACCCAGTGGGTGGCGAGTGAAATTTACAAACTCGATTCGGTGTTCAACCAAGCCCGCGAGTTGGGCAGCCAGTGGGTGCAGGGTTTGCCGCTGGATGCGGGAGAGCGCTTGGTCACGCGTTTAAGGGCCGTGACGGGCGCGCAAGTGCAGTCGGTGGCTGCGCGCTATTTTGGTGACGACCAGCTGACCGTGGCC
>JAGODZ010000340.1 GCA_017997975.1 Rhodoferax sp. | reverse complement strand
GCATTGGGCTTGGTGTCCAGCTACCACAGCCAGAAAAATTACCAGGAACTTTTGGCGATGGTTCAACGTGACACCGGATCGTTGCGTGATTTTGTGTCCGACGCAGTGCAGAAGAAAATCTCCCAAGGTGAAACCCGCTTCGAGTTGGATGGTGGTGGTCATCTTGTCGAAATTGATCCGGTCGTCATTCTTACTGAAGATGTTTTATGGCCTGCCACTTTGGCGCTGCTGAAGGAAAAAAATCCGAAGAAAGCCTATGACTTACTTGCACCCATTGAGAATAGATTGGTAGAGATTGGCGACTTCGGCATGTTGGTTATGCTGGGCCAGGCCGCCACTCTGCTAGACGAGCGGGTCACAGCCATTAGAACTCTGAAAAAAGCTGCAGAAGAAACTGACGATGAAACCTACTATTTAACTTTGGCCCAATCTTTAATACGGTTTGGTCGTGATGAGGAGGCTGAGGCGATCCAGATCAAGTATCTGGAAACCCTTGATGCCGATGGGTTGACAATATTGGGGTGGACTCAGTCGCGCTTGGGTAAGCCTGATCAAGCAGCTGAGCGCTTTGCCGCTGCGTACGTCATGAAACCCTCCGCAGAAGCAGCGCAAGCACTGGTTTTTAGTGCTCTTCAGTCCAAGAAACTCTCCTTGATCCTTACAGCGATGAGTAAACATCCTGATGGCCCCTTGGACTCCTTGGTCGCGCCTGATATCCGCACCCGCATCGCCGCAGGTGAGCAACGGTTCGGCGTGGACGGAAATGCCCGTTTGGTTGTGCAACTGGGCAATGATGCGGAGCATCAAGGACTCAGTCTCAAGTTTGAGCCCCATATACGCAGCAAGTCTGGCAATGCTGGTGAGGGTAGGTTGCGCCAGAGGGGTGTTGTGGCAACCCTGAGCTGGCAGGGGCAAACGCAGCAAGCGGTTCTGGAGGTGGAACGTCAAAACGCAGCCGATGCGGTTGAACGCGGCACTGGTCAGCGTTGGTATGCGAAGTGGGGCATGAAGATGGACTCGAACATCAATGTTCAGCTGGGTGTGGGTCAGACCTTGAGCGGAGGTGCAGTCAGTCATGCCACCATCGGTGAAGCCGATTTGGGCTATTCCTTTGCCGATGGCGGTGTGGGAGTGCGACTTTTCCGTCGAGGTAACGAGGAGTCTTTGCTTGCCCTCTCCGGATCTCTCGATGCCACCACTGGCATCCGCTGGGGACGCGTACTCGAACGTGGGGTGGCATTGAACGCGTACCACAAAGATGACAGCTGGGACAAGATGGGTTCGCTGGTGATTTCGCGCCTGGAAGGGCAGACCGTGGCCGATAACCGCAAGGTGGAGTTTTATGGTCGTGCTTTGCGTCCGCTGGAAGCGGTGCCCGGCCTCAGCCTGGGGCCCGAGGTGTACATCAGCCAGTTCCGCAACAACCTTGGCGCTTTTGAACCGGGTCATGGAGGGTACTTCAGCCCTTGGCGTGGAATGACCCTCGGCGGGATGGGCCGATACGAAACCAATCTGGATACGTTGGCCTTGACATTCACTGGTGGTCTGGGTTGGGGTTACAACAAGGAGGTCATGGCCGCAGGCAATCCGATCACAGGTGCTCGTTCGGGTCAATACCCGTCTGTCACTGGTCGTGGTCTTGCATATCATGGCCGGGTCGAGGGGCTGCTGCCATTGAGTTCAAGCTGGGTTCTCGGTTTTGGTCTTGGACTGCAACGCAGTTCCACTTTTTCCGATGCGCGCGCCAATGTGTTTGTCCAAAGGCGCTGGGAGGAATGAAATGGGCTATTGGGTGCGTGCGCGCGTAACAGGCCCGATCCGTGTCTTTTTGTATTCCTGCCGTCGCATGTTGCGACGTGCAGCGTGGATCTGGGTACTCCTGAGTCTGTCAGCGGCAGTGCAGGCTGCCTGGGTGGATGCCGACCATCCGCACATCCAATATCTGGGGCGGGTGAGCATGGCCAACCCCAAAGCACCTGCGTTCAGTTGGACCGGCGTGAGTGTCCGTTTGCGCTTTACTGGGCCCTCAATTTCTGTGCGTCTCCGCGACACCTATAACCGCTACACCGTGCTGATTGACGGCATTGAGCGGGGATTGCTGGAGGCGCGAGCAGAACAGGAAGAATATTCCCTTGCCCACACCCTGGGAGAGGGGACACACGAATTGCAGTTGATCAAACGCCACGAATCCAACTTCACCAAGGCAGAGTTTCTTGGCGTGCGGTTGTCAGACGGGCACACCCTACAGCCTCCACCGGCCCGATCCATGTTGCGCATGGAGTTCATTGGTGACTCTTATGTGGCCTGCTACGGTTGCGAGTTGAATCGACGGGAAGGTGACGATCAAGATTACCGGCGTTTCACCAACGTGTCCCGCTCATTCGGATCCCTGGTTGCCAAGCATTACGGCGCAGAGGCCATGGTGAATGCTTACTCGGGCAAGGGGCTGGTACGCAATGCAAGCAACGACACCTCGGGACGAACGTTTGCAGCTTATTACGAGCGCACCTTGCATGTGGGTGAAGACTTGGGTTGGCCAAGGGATAATTGGTCTTTTTCTTCCTGGGTGCCGCGACTGGTTGTCATTCATTTGGGGATCAACGACTTCGTGGGGAAAACCACGCAGCCCGCCTCACAGGATGCCTTTGTGGAGCGCTATGGGCAGTTTTTGCAAAGTTTGCGAGTTCGCTACAGTGGCGCACGTTTTGTGCTAATGTCCACTCCGGAATGGCCCTATCGCTTGCTGCGGTCAAGCGTGGAAAAAGTAGTACAGCATCAAAAGGCTACAGGCCATCAAGATGTATTTCACCTACATTACAACTTGCAACCGGAAGCCCTTCACTGGCATCCATCGGCGCGGCAGCATGAAGAGGTCGCAGCTCGCCTGATTGAGCTGATTGACCGGGAAGAACTGCTTCGCTGACCGTTCAGTCGCGTGGTGTTAGACGTGATTTCGTATTCATGATTAATCTGCCTTCTCCCGTGCGAATGATGTGTCCACATTGATTTCTATTTTGTAAAGGATTGCACTATGTCAACTGCTGTTTTGTTGGGTCTGAGTTTGGTCGTTATTGGTGAAAGCCACTTGGCCGATCCTACTTATCTCATTGGGCCGATGCACACCCAGCTCGTTCAGAAGGGTGCGAAGGTTCATTCAGTTGGCGTTTGTGGTGCCACGCCCGCTAATTGGGTCACAACAACCCCAAGTGACTGCGGACGTGCCGACCGTGTGAACGATGC